>JAKUTA010000079.1 GCA_022447885.1 Candidatus Poseidoniales archaeon
GCTGGAGGGCGGCAGTGACCAGTTGGGGCAGGCGTATCCGTGGATCGACAACGACCACGTGGGAGAGGAGGGCGTGCTCTTGCTGTTGCGCAACCAGCGCGTCATCGGTGGCTGGTCGGATGCCAGCGAGACAGGTTACGGCATCACCTCGTACGGCACCGTCTTCCGCTATGCACCGCCATCTGACTCACTCTCGGACAAGCTCGGCTCTGCGATTGCACCATTGCTGGTGATCATCGCTGTTCCAGGCGTCGTGCTCGGCCTGATCTACATGAGTTCGCCCAAATTGCAGAAATGGTACATGGGCCGCCGCAAGGCGAAGCACCAGGCGAAAGTGGACGCGGCCAAGGCGGCTGACAAGGAGCGCGCTGGCCGGAAGAAGCGCCGCTGAAGGCTACACATCTCCGCTGTCGGCACGTTCATCAGCGAGCGGCATCCCGGCGCAAACGAAAGGTGGCACAGATGACGTATGAGGGCGTGGACTTCTACGACATCGAGTCCGAGTTGACCGATGAGGAGAAGATGGTCCGCGACATGGCGCGCGACTGGGTCGAGGCCGAGGTCGTCCCGAACATCGAGCAGGCGTGCCGCGACGGCGTCTTCCCCGACGAATGGCGCGTGGCGCTGGGCGAGATGGGCGTGCTCGGCATGGCGCTCGACGGCTACGGCTGCGCGGGCATGTCGTACGTCGCATACGGACTCGTCTGCCAGGAGTTGGAGCGAGGAGATTCGGGTGTGCGCTCGTTCGCCAGCGTGCAGGGCTCGTTGGCGATGTATCCCATCCATGACTTCGGCTCGGAGGAGCAGAAGCAGAAATATCTCCCTAAGATGGCGAGCGGCGAGTGGGTAGGTTGTTTCGGCCTCACGGAGCCGGATTACGGCAGCAACCCCGGTGACATGATCACCAAGGCCGTGGACGAAGGCGACGACTACGTCCTGAACGGGGCGAAGATGTGGATCACCAACGGGACGATCGCCGATGTCGCAATCGTGTGGGCGAAGCTTGACGGCGTGATCCGCGGCTTCATCGTCGAGAAGGACGACCCCGGCTTCAGCGCACCCGAGATGACCGGCAAGCATTCCCTGCGGGCGAGCGTCACCAGTGAACTCGTCTTCCAGGACTGCAAGATTCCCAAAGACAGGATCCTCCCGCATGTCGAGGGGCTCAAGGGTCCCTTCTCCTGCCTCAACAACGCCCGCTACGGCATCTGCTGGGGTGCTGTGGGGGCCGCCCAATCCTGCTTCCACTCCGCGAAGGAGTACGCCCTGTCGCGCATCCAGTTCGGCAACCCGATCGCCGCCTTCCAACTGGTGCAGAACAAGTTGGCCTGGATGCTGCGCGAGATCACCAAGGGGCAGCTGCTGGCGCTCTCCCTGGGGCGCAAGAAGGATGCCGGCACGTGGACGCCGGAGCAGATCAGCCTGGCGAAGATGAACAACGTCGACATGGCATTGGAGATCGCCCGCATGGCGCGGGACATCCACGGAGCGAACGGCATCCTCGACGAGTATCCCATCATGCGGCACATGGCCAACCTCGAATCAGTGAAGACCTACGAGGGCACCCACGACATCCACAACCTCATTCTCGGTCGGCATATCACAGGCATCCAGAGTTTCACGAGAGAACTCTGAGACCATCCCGCGCTCAAGCGCCCTTTGGGCGCTCTGCTAATGTTGATAGAGGCGAGCAAGGTCGAGCGGCCGTCGGAGTCGGTCAGATGGTCACAATCGCAGTTCTGCTGAAGCAGGTTCCCGACACGACCGCCCGCATCACCGTCAGCGATGGCCGTGTGGACGAGACAGCGATCTCCACCTGGGTCACCAGCCCATACGACGAGTATGCCCTCGAGGTCGCCATCCAGCACAAGGAGGCCTCTGGAGCTTCGATCACAGCCATCACCCTAGGCCCGCCGAGAGCTGACAAGGTGCTCAAGGACGCCGCTGCACTCGGAGTCGAGAATCTGGTGCGCGTCTGGGATGACGCTTGGGAGTCGCTCGACTCGAACCAGGTGCAAGCCGCGCTGTCCACGATTCTCGAAGGCGTCGAGGCGGACTGGATCTACTGCGGCAAGCAGTCAGCCGACCGCAACCAGGGATCGACCGGACCGGGAGTGGCCGAGCGACTGGGAATGGCATGCATCGTGGAGATATCCGACTGGGACGTCACAGGCGCACAGCCATCGTTCACACGCGCCACCTCCTCGGGAAATGAGCGACTGGCTCCAACACCGCCGATCGTGCTCACCTTCACCAAGACCGAGACCGAGCTGCGCCGCCCGAACGTGCGCGGCATCATGGCGGCGAAGAAGGCGAACATCGAGGTGGTGAGCGCGGACATCGGCGATGCACAGGTGCAGGTGGTGGCGCACAACCCACCGGCCCAGAAGCCAGAGGGCAGGAAGTTCGAGGGAGCGGAAAGCGTTCCCGAGGTCGTCGGCCTGCTGCGCGACGAGGCCAAGGTCATCTGAGGCAGGAGGTCAGCGCATGGACATCACGATCATCGCCGAGACACAGGACGGCGGTCTGCACCCTGTGACCGCTCAGTTGGTCGGAGCGGCGAGCAGCCTCGGTGCCAGCCTGACGGTGATCTGTCCCGGTGGGGCAGGCGGCGAGGAAGCGTGCGGAATCTCCGGTGTGGGCAAGGTCCTCGCTGTGACCGGCGACTGCTTCGCCACCTTCGACGGCGGCGCCTGGGCAGAAGCATTGGATGCGGTCGCCGGCGGTGACCTCGTCATCGGTGCGGCGCCCACCAGCGGGCGTGACATCTGCTCGAGAATCGCGGCCCGTCGCGGAGTCTCAATCATCCAGGACGTGATTAACCTCTCACCCGGCCTGAACATCACCCACCCAATCTACTCGGGCAAGGCGAACCAAGACCTCACGGTGACAGGAAACTGCGTGCTCACCCTGCGCGCCAACACCTTCCCCCCGGCCCCATCCGGAGGGACAGCCCAACTATCCACGGTCCAACAGAGCGGCGACGTGCGGCTCGCCGTCGCCGAGGCGTTCGCCCGCGCATCCGAGCGTCTGGACGTCACCGATGCGGACATCATCATCTCCGGCGGGCGAGGAATGGGCCATCCTGACAACTTCAGACACCTGTACGAGGTGGCGGACGTCATCGGGGCGGCGGTCGGGGCGAGCCGGGCGGCAGTGGACACCTGGGAGGAGATTCCGCACAGCCTGCAGGTCGGCCAGACGGGCAAGACGGTGAACCCCAGCCTCTACATCGCGGTCGGCATCTCGGGAGCCATCCAGCACCTCGCCGGAATGCGCACGAGCAAGTACATCGTCGCCATCAACAAGGATCCAGAAGCGCCTATCTTCAAGGTCGCTGATTACGGCATCGTCTGCACCTGGGAGGAGGCCATCCCGGTGCTCAAGGAAGAACTCTCCAAACTCACCTGAGGTGCACCGATGACGGGTGAGCCCACCCCCCCGAATCTCGAGTGCGTGGTCGTCGAACCAACCACTGCACACACTGGCACAGTGATCTGGTTGCACGGCCTTGGGGCCTCTGGACACGACTTCGAGGACATGCCCCCCCTGCTCGGCCTCGACCACATCCGCTACGTCTTCCCGCACGCGCCCACGATGCAAGTCACGATCAACTACGGGACGCGCATGCCCGCATGGTACGACATCGTCGACCTCGACTGGAACAATGAGGAGCGCGAGGACGAGGCGTCGATCCGCAGCAGCGCTGAACTGGTCGTCAGCCTGCTCGAGGATGAACACGCCCGTGGCATCGCCTACGAGCGCATGGTGCTCGCCGGCTTCAGCCAGGGCGGCGCGCTGGCGCTGCACGTCGGCACCCGCTTCCCAGAGGCTCTGGCGGGCATCATGGCACTGTCCGCCTACCAACTGCTTCCCGATGCTCACGCGGCTGAAGCAGACCCCAGCAATGCAACGACTCCGATGTTGTTCTGCCATGGCAGGCTGGACCCGATGGTCCCTATAGACCAAGGAAGGTCAGCACATGAGGCGATGGCTGAAGCAGGCCATCCGACCGAGTGGGCGGAGTACATGATGGAGCATGAGGTGATCATGCCCGAGGTCGAGCGCATCGGGACGTGGCTCGCGGCGAGGTTGCCCGACGAGTGATCACTGGTTGTCCCTGAGCCAGCCTTCGCCGTAGTAGCTCCACTGCTCCATCGTCCAACCGGGCGGCAGGCCTTCAGCCGGAATCGGGGGGCCCGCGGCTGTCTCGGCGACCGGCGCCGGTGGGGGCGGAGCAGGTGTGGGAGGAGGCGGAGCGAACGCCGGAGTCTCGGGCGCCATCTCAACATGTGGTGCGAATGCAACCTGAGGCGGCGACGCAGCAAATGCTCCCGGTGGGGGTGGCTGCGCTGTGAGCAGCGTCTCGACCGGTTCCTCCTCTCTGCCGCGGCGGAGCAGCAGGGCAGCGGCGATACCACCGCCGATGAGCAGCACGAGCAGACCGATGAACAGGCCGATGACCATTCCACCGCCGCCGAGCAAATCCTCCTCGGTCCTGCTCGCGTCGAGCGGATAGAAGTCGTTCTGGTCGCTGGTGCCGTCACCGTCCTGGTCGAGGCAGCCGAGCCTGTCCGCAGTCGAATTACCATGTTCTTCGGGACAGTCATCTGTGATGGCGGTCCCCTCCTGGTCCGAGTAGTTGTCACCATCAGCATCAGACCACGAGTGTGAGAGTGCGGGGAACAGGTCGATCGAGTCGGCCCAACCGTCACCATCGGCATCCGGACAGCCGAGCATCCCACCGAGCGTCGAGGTGCCAGCGGTGTCAGGACAACCGTCGGCGAGTGCTCCAGAAGCGTTGTCACCGTAGCCATCCCCGTCCAGGTCATACATCTGGCTGGGTTCGTTAGGGAATGCGTCTGCAGCATCGCTCATCCCATCTCCGTCTTCATCCAAGCATCCGAAGCGGTCGATGGATGAGTAGCCGCGCTCGGTCGGGCACGCATCGGGCTGGAAGGCATCGCTGACGAATTGTCCCACACCCAATACCACTCGCTCTGAATTCCAAGCGGTGTCATTCCAGTTGTCTCCGTAGCCATCGATGTCCGAGTCATGCCATTGGGTCCCTTCCAACAGGAATGCATCAGCGCCGTCGTCCGTCGTCCATGTGCCGGTCGGATTGCTCCATCCGTCTCCATCAGAATCCGGACATCCGAATCTGTCCGCTGTCGAGGTTCCATCCTGCAACGGGCAAGCGTCGCCATTGGTACCTTCCACATTGTCACCGTAGCTGTCGAGGTCGGTGTCCACCCACTGGGTCGGGTCGAAGGGGTCGAAGTCCTCTGTGTCGGCCCAACCGTCACCATCCCAATCCGGACAGCCGCGCTTCATCCCTTCAGAGGCGTTGCCGACCTCCTTCGGGCATCCGTCGAGGGTGTCGAGGTAGCCATCGTCGTCGTCGTCGGCATCCTCATCGGAATCACGGCAGCCATCATTGTCGAAGTCGGTCGCTATGGACGACATCCAACCGATGGCCCCGCGTGGGCAGCGGTCCATCTGGGGTGCTCCGACCGTGCATGAGGAATCAGTGATCGTTCCGTCGCAGACCGTGTCACCATCGTCGTCGAGGTCCTCGCCGTCATCACGGCAGCCGTCCATGTCGCGGTCGGTCTGGCTGCCGGAAACCCAGTTCAGATCTCCTCTCGGACAGCCATCCTGTGAATCGTAACGACCGTCGTTGTCGTCGTCAGAGTCTTCGTTACCGTCGTCCCGGCAACCGTCGCCGTCATGGTCCGTCCCCGGGCCGGAGGTCCAGCCGAGGTCACCATAGACGCAGTTGTCAAAGTCCGAGGGTATTCCGTCGTTGTCGTCATCAGGGTCGCAGATGTCTCCAAGGTCGTCCGAATCGTGGTCATTCTGCCCCGGATTGCTCACGTTCGGGCAGTTGTCGTCATCATCGGCGATTCCATCCCCGTCGATGTCTGGGAACGGGTCCATACGAATCACCTGATGTCTCGTGGCATCGACGTACCACAGTTTGTTGTCCGGCCCGACCTCGAGTCCCATGCTCGCCTGGGCCGTTGTCTGGGCGGTATCGAGCAGAGTTCCGTCCAGCGCGTAGGCGCGAATCTTTCCGTTGCCCCTCTCCGAG
>JAKUTA010000008.1 GCA_022447885.1 Candidatus Poseidoniales archaeon
GTTCTGCCAAGGTCACCTGAAGAATCTCGTGTCCATCTATGTCGAGCGCTTCACCTACCAGAAGGTGAAGACCGCTCTCAGGGCGATCCGCAGTGGCGTCTCCTACGACCATGTAGCCTCACAGGTGCTGCCTGAGCGGAACGAATCCAACCGTCCATGGCTGGATCTGGTCCGGGACTGCGAGACGTTGCAAGAGGCGGCCGCGGCGCTGGAGGGGACGCAGTTCGGCAAGGCGCTCGCCGACATCGATGCGGATGATGATCTGGTCACCTACGAGGACGCCCTCGATCGGTACTACTACGCAGCAGCGACCAAGAAGCTGCGCGCCGGCACGACGCGGCACCCCGTGCTGCTGCGCTACCTGCGCACCGAGATCGACCACCGCAACGTCATCAACATGTTCCGCGCCCTCAAACAGGGACTCTCATCCGAGGACCGAGCGGAGTTGACATTGCCCGGTGGCAAGGCGATCACCGCCACCTACCTGCGCCAAGCAGCGGAGGCGGACAACGAAGAGGCGCTGCTGGAGATCCTGCGCCGCGCCCCCGGATTCGACGACGACGGCTTCGATGAGGCGCTGACCGAGTCCCGCGAACGGGGGACTCTGGACCCGATCGTCAACGTGCTGACAACGCAGCGACTCAAACTGCTGAGCCGGATGAACATGCTCAACCCGCTCTCGGCATTCCCCCTGATTCACTACATCGAGCGCAAGGTGCTCGAAGTGACCAACCTGCGCCTGCTCGTGCGCGGCAAGGCCGCCGGCCTTGACGACGACGTGATCGAAGCGCACATGATGTTCTGATGGAGGCGAAAAAATGGAGATTGCAGTCGTCGGAACCACGGAATTCACCCTTGGATTCCAACTGGCGGGCATCACCCGTATCCTCAACCCTCCAGACGACGAAGAGTTGGAGCGCGACATGAGAGCGCTGCTAAATGAGGGGGAGGTCGGCATCGTCGTCGTCGATTCAGAAGACCTCCTCAAACTGCCCGAGAGGCTTCGCATCCAACTCTCGGACAGCATCTCGCCGACATTCCTGGGTATCGGAACCACCGAAGACACAACGCTTCGGGAATCGATTCGCAAGGCGATCGGCGTGGACCTTTGGAAGTGAACCCAGAACGAAAGGAAGTGAAGAAATGAGTGACGAAGGACAGATCTATCGAATATCGGGACCAGTCGTGACAGCCATCGGAATCGACGCGCGCATGTATGACATGTGCCGCGTCGGCGATGAAGGGCTGCTGGGCGAGGTCATCGAACTGCACGGAGACAAGGCGGTCATCCAGGTCTACGAGGACACGTCGGGCATCAGGCCGGGTGAACCCGTGATCAACACCGGGGACACGCTGTCGGTGCAGTTGGGACCGGGTCTGCTGACACAGATCTACGACGGCATCCAGCGCCCGTTGGCAACCTTGGAGGAGAAGATGGGTGTGTTCATCACCCGCGGCGTCGATGCTGACGGTCTGGACATGGAGAAGAAGTGGGAGTTCACAGCCACGGTAAAGAAAGGGGACGAAGTCAGCGAAGGCGATACCATCGGCACCGTCCAAGAGACGGAAACCATCCTGCACAAGGTCATGGTACCGCCCGGAAAAGAAGGCACGGTGGAATCGATCAGTTCAGGCGAATTCAACGTCACCGAGACTGTCTGCACACTATCCGACGGCAGCGAGCTGGCGATGATGCAGCGCTGGCCTGTGCGCTCACCAAGGCCGTACATCCGCAAGCACGCCCCCAACATTCCTCTGGTCACCGGTCAGAGGATCCTCGACTTCCTGTTCCCGCTCGCCAAGGGTGGTACCGCCGGCATCCCCGGACCCTTCGGGAGTGGCAAGACGGTCGCTCAACAGGCGCTCGCCAAGTGGTCTGACGCGCAGATCGTGGTCTACATCGGCTGCGGCGAGCGGGGCAACGAGATGACCGAGGTGCTCACCGAGTTCCCCGAGCTCATCGACCCGAACACCGGCCTGCCGCTGATGAACCGCACCTGCATGATCGCCAACACGTCGAACATGCCAGTAGCCGCCCGCGAGGCTTCGGTCTACACCGGCGTCACCATCGCCGAATTTTACCGCGACATGGGATACGATGTCGCGCTGATGGCCGACTCGACTTCACGCTGGGCCGAGGCCATGCGTGAAATCTCCAGCCGACTCGAGGAGATGCCCGGCGAAGAGGGCTATCCCGCATACCTCTCAAGCAGACTCGCTGAGTTCTACGAGCGCTCCGGGCGTGTCGAGACGCTCGGCGGCGATGACGGCTCGATCTCGATCATCGGTGCTGTGTCACCACCTGGCGGTGACATCTCCGAGCCGGTCAGCCAAGGGACGCTGCGTATCGTCAAGGTGTTCTGGGGACTGGACGCGGGCCTCGCTCGCCAGCGCCACTTCCCGGCGATCAACTGGCTGCAGTCCTACTCGCTCTACCCGCAGTCACTCGATCCGTGGTACCGCGAGAACATCGCCGCGGACTTCCCCGAGGTGCGCACCGAGATCAGCAGCCTGCTGCAGGTCGAGGCGGAACTGCAGGAGATCGTGCAGCTGGTCGGCTCGGACGCATTGCCGATCGACCAGCAGTTGACGCTCGAGGTGGCGCGCATGATCCGCGAGTACTTCCTGCAGCAGAACGCCTTCCATCCGGTGGACACCTACTCCACGCTCAAGTTGCAGTACGCCATGACCAAGGCGATCCTCACCTTCCAGGAAGAGTCGAAGAAGGCGATCGCGGCCGGAGCGCTGCTCGAGGACGTGGTCAACGTTCCAGCGCGCACCACCTTGATGCGCGCTCGGCTGGAGGAGGGTTATCTGGAGAGGATGGAGGAACTCGTGGGCGACATGTGCAGCGAGATCCAAGCGGCGGCGGAGGTCGCCTGAAGGAGGGATTGAGATGAGTGTGAAAGAATACCGAACCATAACCGACGTGAAGGGACCGCTGGTCTTCCTCACAGACACAGAGCCAGTGGCTTTCGGCGATATCGTCACCCTCCGCATGGCAGATGGCACAACCAAGAACGGACAGGTGCTGGACACCAGCGACGACCTGGTCGCCGTGCAGGTGTTCGAAGGAACAGCCGGCATCGACTTGGGGACCGGGGTGACATTCCTCGGTGACGTGTTCCGACTTCCGGTGAGCAAGGGACTCATCGGGCGCATCCTGTCCGGCTCTGGCAAACCCAGAGACGACGGACCGGAGATCGTGGCGGAGAAGAACGCCGACATCATCGGCGCGGCGATCAACCCCTACAGCCGCGAGATGCCCGAGGAGTTCATCCAGACTGGGATATCGGCCATCGACTGCTGCACCACGCTGGTGCGCGGCCAGAAACTGCCGATCTTCTCGGCCTCCGGCCTGCCGCACAACGACATCGCGCTGCAGATCGCTCGGCAAGCGAAGATCATCTCATCCGACGATCCGTTCATCGTCGTGTTCTGCGCCATGGGCATCACCGCTGAGGAGTACAACTTCTTCGTGCACGACCTCGAGCGCACCGGTGCGCTGGAGAACGCGGTGCTGTTCGTGAACCTCGCCGACGACCCCGCTGTCGAGCGGTTGATCACGCCTCGTCTGGCACTGACCGCCGCCGAATACCTGGCCTTCGAGCACGACTACCACGTGCTCGTCATCTACACTGACATGACCAACTACTGCGAATCCCTGCGGCAGATCGGGGCAGCGCGTGAGGAGGTTCCCGGACGGCGTGGATATCCCGGTTACATGTACACCGACCTGGCGATGTTGTATGAGCGGGCGGGCATGGTGAAGGGCAAGAAGGGCTCGATCACCCAGTTCCCCATCCTGACGATGCCAGGCGACGACATCACCCACCCGATCCCCGACCTCTCCGGCTACATCACCGAAGGTCAGGTGGTCATCTCGCGAGAGTTGCACCAGAAGGGCATCTACCCGCCGATCAACGTGCTTCCCTCCCTCTCCCGCCTGATGAATGCGGGCATCGGTGAGGGCAAGACACGCGAGGACCACAAGTCGGTGTCCGACCAGCTCTACGCCGCCTATGCGCAGGGCAAGGAGCTCAGGGGGCTGGTGGCCATCGTCGGTGAGGATGCGCTCAACGAGCGTGACCGGCAGATGCTGAAGTTCGCCGACATCTTCGAGGACAAGTTCCTGCGCCAGGGTCGTGACGAGGAGCGCACCATCATCGAGACGCTCGACCTGGCGTGGGAGTTGCTCACCAACGTGAACACGAAGTATCTCGTCAGGCTCGACCAGAAGTGGATCGACAAGTACCACCCGACCGAGAAGAAGGAGTGAGTCGCCAGAACCCGTGGTGATGCAGGCAGGAGGTGAGAGAGATGGCGCTGGACATCCAACCGACACGCAGCGAGCTCATCAACCTCAAGCGGCGCATCACGCAGACGCAGAACGGCTACAAGCTGCTGAAGATGAAGCGGGACGGACTGTTCTACGAGTTCCGCACACTGCTCGCCGAGATGATCACCGCCAAGGAAGGGCTGGTCGAGACCTACCGCGAGGCGATCCAGGCGATCTCGCTCGCTTCGGCGCTCGAAGGCGGACTGGCTGTCAAGAGCGCGGCCATCGCCGTGTCCCAGCACCCCGAGGTCGTGGTCCGACGTCGCAACATCATGGGTGTGGTCGTCCCCTCGGTGGAGGGTACTAACCTGTCGCAGACGATGGTCGAGCGCGGCTTGGGTCTGGTCGGGGGCTCACCCTATCTGGATGAGGCAGCCGATGCCTATGGGACACTGATCGAGAGCATCGTCAAGGCGGCGGAGATGGAATCGACGCTGAAGCGACTGCTCGTCGAGATCGAGGCCACGAAGCGCCGTGTGAACGCGCTCGAGTTCAAGGTGATCCCCGAGATGGAGGAGGCCCGTGATTTCATTCAACTGCGGCTAGAAGAGGTCGAGCGCGAAGAGACGTTCCGCCTCAAGCGGTTCAAGAACAAGTGACGAGTGGCGGACCCAGAGGGTCCGACATGTCATCCGACGATGCAGCGCTGAAGCCGCTGAAGGTGCATCGCCATTCGTGGAGTCAACGGGAGTTCCTCACCGTCATCGTCGAGCGTTACTTCATCGTCTACGAGGAGGCATCTGGAATCCACTACGGCTGGGATGTGCGACCGCGCAAGGGCGAGAATCTGCATCGGCAGGCGGAGGAACTCGACCAGCATCTGACCAGACTCGGATGGAGGGCGAGCCTGCGCGAAGGCGACCCGTGGTCGATCTCGCTGATTCCCGAACCGTACGACATACCTGCGCTGCCGCGTCGCCTGCAGTACGCTGCGTGGCTGCTCACGTTCCTGTTCTCCTGGGCCTCCGGTGCCGCCTGGGTGACGCACCAGAACGCTGAGGCGCAACTGCTCGATGCGTGGGTGCTCGAGCGGGCGTTCGCATCGTTCGCGCTGCCGCTCACCGGCGCGCTGCTGCTCGTATCCTCGATTCGCAAGAGGGTGGCTGCACGCTTCTCTGTGGACACCGACCACCTGCTGCCGGTCGCCGTGCCGTTCATCATCCAGACCTCGACTCCCTTCTGGCCGTTCAGTTTGGTCGGGTTGCTCAACCAACGCAGTCTCGAACAGCTGCCGTGGCCCAATCGTCTCAGGCTCGCTCAGGTCAGCCTCGTGTTGCCCCTCACTCTGCTCACACTGGGACTGCTCTACACTCTCGCCGGACTGCTGTTCACGCCGACCACTGCTCCCGCTCTGCGTGAAGCCCCGATCCAGATTCAACTCAACGCGCTCGTCCAGTTGCTCTCGCTGTCCTTCATCCCACTCGATGTTCTCGCTCTGCGCTCGGCCTGGCTGCATCCGTTGGCGCTCGCCGGCCAGACGCTGATGCTGTTCGGATGGTTACTGCTGATTCCCGTGCCCGGCTTCCCCGGGCATCGCCTGCTGACCGCTCTGCTGGGGCCGGAACGCATGCTTGAACAAGCCGTGCAACTGAGCCTGCTGGGGCTGTTCATGCTCGCCGCCATGTTCGCGTTGGTCATCTCGGATTTCATACCGTGGTTCATCGTGTTCGCGCTCGGGGCGTGGCGGACGTTCAATCAGGACGTGGGACAGAACATGCCGTTGCTGCTCGACGAGGTCGCCCCGTTGGAACCACCCGCGCAGATGCGGCTGGCGGCGCTGGCCGTGTTCGCCCTGCTGATCGCCTTCCCGGGGATGCAGACGGTGGCACCGGTGGCTGATTGGGACGAAGGTGTGGCGCTCGACTGGCCCGACGAGGTCGACTGGACGGCGGGCGAGCAGAACTCGCTGCAACTCCGCATCGACCTGATCGGTGTGCACGGTCGCGAGGTGCTGGTGTCCGCGTGGCTCTCCCCGCCGCGCGACGGATGGAACGTGACGCTCACCTGTGACCCGGGAAGTTCTGCCAACCACCCGCTCCCGACCACCTGTTCGGCGGGTCATGTCGACCCGCTCAATGATGGCGAACTGCTGTTCGAGGCCGCGCTTCCGTCCGATGGCTCGGAGCTGACTCCCACTGACCTCGTGCTGCTGGTGCGTGAAGGCATGCAGGTGCGCAGTCACACCATCAGGCTGGTTCCTGCAACTGACCTGCGCCCGAGCGGACCCGACTGGAAGTTCGAGGGCGACTGGGGAACCTACGCCGCTCGTTCCCGCCCGCTGCTGTGCAGCAACATCTCGATCTCCGCTGACAGCACGCCGGGCAACCTGAGTCTGGCCCATCCTCTGTGGACGGTCGTAACTCCTCCCGATTCAGTGTTCAACCCGGTGTCCGACTCCCACATGGTGTGCGTGCGCGGCGTCGAGGGTGCGCTGGTGGCGCTCGAGAGGGATGTGCATGGCGCGCTGCTGCCATTGACGCTG
This sequence comes from Candidatus Poseidoniales archaeon, assembly GCA_022447885.1. Lineage (GTDB taxonomy): Archaea > Thermoplasmatota > Poseidoniia > Poseidoniales > Thalassarchaeaceae > JAKUTA01. Next base: position 6,822 of record JAKUTA010000008.1, read on the forward strand.
ACCCTCGACGACGGGAGCGTGTTCACCTGGCCGCTCCGACTGGACGTTCCACTCGCCCTGCTCCCCTCTCCTGCACTCGGGTGGCACGCTCATGGTGAGCAGATGTGGATTCCCGCGTGGTTGCATCCGGGAGCGGAACTGGAACTGAGCGAAGGGGAGCTGGTCTGCGCCCGGACGGGTGCCGCGAGGGAACCTGGAATCGAGGACGGCGTCTACGTATGGGAGGCCCACAAGCAGGCGATGATGAGGGTCCCCGACCTCGCGGGTGGTGCGAATCTCTCCCTGCTGCTGCCGGCGGATGGCGTGCTGGCGGTGTGTGACGATGATGCGGATGCAGTGCTTCCGGTGTCGCAGTACTTCTCACTCGTGCCAGGGCCCGCGCTGGCTCTCGGCGTGGGAGGAGAAATCGAGTGGGGATGGGTCGGCATCGCCCTGCCCGACAAGGATGTCGAACTGTTCAATCTCGGCGAAGAGAACATCACCGTCCAAGTGCGCTATTCGGGTGACGTGCGCTCTGATTTCGCTTGGGGTGATGTGCTCGTCCCAACAGTGCATCCAGGAGAGGTAGAGCCGATGACGATCGGTGTTGGACCGGCGACTGAAGATGCTGTGCTGCGCCTGGCGTGGTTGGATATCGACAACGGTGCGGCGGTGCTCAACCTCGCTGCCCATTGCTTGACTCCCGAGGCTGGGGGCGCCTGCGGGCCGGGGTTCGGTGAGGGGTGATCAGGTGCGCGTGGCTGTGCTTGGGGTCGGCGCGATAGGTGGACTGGTCGCGGCGCGGCTGGCCACCACCGACGCCGACCTGCTGCTCTACGCGCGCGGTGACACTGCGCGGATGCTGGCGAGCGTCGGTTTGCGACTCGAGTCCGCTGACGGGAAGGTCGAGCAGGTCCTGCCCGACCGCTGGGTGGTCTCAGAAGGCGAGCCGGTCGAGCCACTGCTCGGATGTGCTGATGTCGCCCTGGTGTGCGGCAAGGCCGACTCCACCCCCGCGCTGGCACGAATCGCAGAGGCCCTGCTGCGGCCGAATGGCATAGCGGTCAGCCTGCAGAACGGGATTGGACACGCGCAGGTGCTCACAACCCGTCTGGGTCGCCACCGTGTGCTCGGTGGCAGCACGACACACGCTGCCCTGCGTTCCACTCCCGGGGAGCTTCGCTGGACCGGGCGCGGCAGCATCGAGTTGGGTTCTTTCCCCGGCAGCGATCTCGTTGCCGAAGATGCGCGCGTCCGCGGATTGTTCGAATTGCTCTTCGATGCCGGGTTGTCTCCTGAGTGGGTCGATGACATTGACAGGACGCTCGTGGTGAAACTGCTGCTGAACGTGGCCATCAACCCGCTCGCCGCCATCTGCGGAGTGCGCAACGGGGAGATCCTGTCGCGCTCCGATCTCAGGGACCAGGCGCAGGCGGCGATGCACGAAGCGGCGCTGGTGGTGGCCGCCGGGGGAATCGACCTCTCGGACATCGACCTTGAGCGGCGGCTGGACGAGGTGCTCGGCGCCACCGCCGACAACCGCTGCTCGATGCTGCAGGACGTGATGGCCGGCCGGCCGACGGAGATCGACGCCATCTGCGGTGAGGTGGTACGCATGGCCGAGGAGCACGGCATCCCGACACCGCTGAATCAGCAGTTGCTCACGATGGTGAAAGGAATCGAGCATTCACTGCAGACCGATTGACCTAGGCTCCGCTCAGCCAGTAGCCAGTCAGAAACCCTCTAGTGGGTGTGTTTCAGTCTTCGATCTTTCGAACGTCCGTCGCATTGGGTCCTCTATCTGATTCTCCAACTTCGAACTCAACCTTGTCTCCGTCTTTTATCGTTCCTTCAACTTGGGATTTGTGGACGAAGAGGTCAGCTCCCTCGTCCCGCTCGATGAATCCGAAGCCCTTCATCTGGTTGAACCACTTTACAGTGCCTTGTGCCATAAAGTCACGTCGCCACACATCTACTACTTCATCCTAACCCGTGCAGCGGATGGCTTCAATAGTCTACTTAAGGTCGATATTGTAGTGCAGCCCGACGTTCTTGCGGCGCGCAAGCGATGCAGCGGTGACGAGTCTCGCCAGCAGTACCATGTTGCGCAGTTCAACGAGTTCGACGGTCGGCCGACAGCGCAGCCAGATGCGCTCCACCTCCTCTGAGAGCAGGTCGAGTCGGCGGACCGCCCTTCTCAGGCGTGCGTCGCGCTTGACGAGGCCGACATCGTCGCTCATGGTCGACCTGAGCTGGGCGCGGTCGTGCACCAGCGGTGTGTGCTCCTCGAGGTCGGTGAGCCCTTCAACTCTCCAGTCAGGGAGGTCGACCTGCGCTGGTTCCGGCTCTGCGCTCAGGGCCTCCATGACCCGTGCGCCCGCCCGATGGCTGAAGACGACCGCTTCGAGCAGCGAGTTCGAAGCCAATCGATTGGCTCCATGCAGACCGGTGCAGGATATCTCGCCGATCGCGTACAGCCCTGCGAGCGCGTTGCCCGAGCGGCTCGTGTTGGTCGGGTCGTCAGCGGCGAGGTCGCGCTGCCACACCTCACCCCATTCATTGACGGCGAGCCCACCGACCAGGTAGTGCGCGGCCGGAGCCACCGGCAGCGGATCGCGTCCGAGTTCAAGCCCGTGACGCTGTAATCTGTGGGCGATGGTGGGAAAGCGCTCGGCGAGTTCCTCTCCGTCAAGGTGTTCAGTCACCAGCAGCACGTGCCCATCCCCGCTCCGCTTCATCTCGGAATCGCACGCGCGAGCGACGATGTCCCGGGTGGCCAGACTGCCGTTCGCATGGTGTTTGAGCATGAACGAGAGGGTGGCCGGAGGAGCAGTCCGGTCGGTCTGTGTCCAGCGCCGGTGTTCCGCCTTGGTCATCAGCACGGCACCATCTCCCCTGAGGGTTTCTGTGATCAGGAACGGGCGGTCACCCGCGAGAGCGAGCGCGGTGGGGTGGAACTGAACGAACTCGAGGTCCTTCACGGACGCGCCCGCGCGCACGGCCATGGCGATCCCGTCACCCGTCGCGACCGTCGGGTTGGTCGTCTGGCGGAACAGTTGCCCAGCACCCCCTGTGGCCAGCAGGACAGCACGGCTGGGCAGGGTGAATGGCTGGTCGTCACTCCCCATGCACCAGAGGCCGACGACCCTGCGTTCGTCCGCGTGCCGGTCTTCGAGAATCAGGTCGAGCGCCAGGCAGTCCTCGTGGATGGTGATGCGGGGTTCGCTGCGGCATCCTTGGATGAGCGCCCTCTCGATCTCCGCCCCGGTCGCATCCCTGGTGTGCAGGATCCTCCGGCGTTGGTGACCACCCTCCATGGCGAGGTCGTACTCCCCTTCCGGGTCCTGGTCGAACTGCACGCCCTCTGCGATGAGGTCGGCGATGCGGTAGGCCGCCTCGCTGGCGACGATGTTGGCGATGCGCTCGTCGCACAGCCCGTCCCCGGCAGCCAGCGTGTCGAGGACATGAGCCTGCACGGCTTCCTCGTCTGAGGAGTCGAGAATGCCCGCTATGCCCCCCTGTGCCCAGTTGGTCGAGGAGTCCGTCAGTTGCTTCTTGGTGACCAGCGCCACCTGATATCCCGCGCGTGCGCACCTGAGCGAAACGAACAGTCCGGCTATCCCTGAGCCGACTATGGTGACGTCGACCATCGGTGCGTCCTCCGGAGTCACCCTCCCCCGGATGTTGAATTGAACGTTGCTCACCCGCTTCCACCACACCGTGGGGGCAAAACCGCTATCAGGCGTCGGCGGCGATTGCCCTTGGCATGGCTAGGCTGCGCCACGTCCTCTTGGCGTTGTCCGGGGTGCTGCTGCTGGTCATGGTGCTCTACAACTCGGAGGTTGGCTTCTACGAGTACAACGAGAGTGGCGAGAGCACGCGCTACAAACTGCTGTTCGCCGAGTTCGCCTCTGGCGACTGTTCCTCGAATGCCATCAACGTCGATCTCGGTGCTGACCGAATGAGTGACTGCATCGCACCGTTGGGCACATACGCGGCCACTGACTTCACACTCGCCGCCTTCGCATTGTTCGCCATCGCAGCGGCGCCAGCGCTGGCGCTGTCTGAGGAGGGGGGCGTCAAAATGAGCCGCGACATGGCGAAGCTGTTCGCCCGGATGCGCCTGCTCCTTGGAGTCGTGCTCTCGCTCACCGGCGTCGCCGATGCGCTCGGCATGCTCACCGGCGACGGCTCACAACTCGATTGGGGGGCGGTGTTCGGCCTGCCGCTGCCCTCGCTGCTGGTCGATGTGCTGCTGATCGGTTTCGGCGCGCACGCGATCCGCAAGAGCCTGCGTCGGCTGAAGAGCATCGGCGAGGCGCCGGATAGATTCGTTGAACCATGGGAACGACCGGGTGGCTCCTCCCAATGGAAGGGGTCGATCGAGCGGCGTAAGCAGGATGGTGGACCTCCGACGGTGGGTGACCTCAGAGCCTCCTTGAGACTGGACGAGTACGAGGACATCTTCCAGATCGGGACGAGCAGCGAACTCGACAGCATGCGAGTGGGGCGCAAATGCCACTACTGCAGTGGCCAGGGATGCCAAATGTGCGACTTCTCCGGAGAGTTGGCCTGAGAGCGGTCGTCTCATTCGGCGAACAGCCGCCTCGCGAAGGTTCGTCGGATAATCTCCGTCCATCTCTAGAACGGGCCACGTGGCGCTGAAACGACTGTTCTCAAATCGCACCCGCGCGGGTGGACTTCCACTATCTTTTATATTGCCTTGAAAGCGGCGGTCAGTTCTGGGGTCGGGTCGCTGACCCGATGCACGAGGGATGGGACATGCACCTGCTGGCACTTGAACTCGAGAACTTCAAGTCGTTCAAAGGTGAGGTGACGATACCTCTGGAGGAAGGTTTCACCGCCGTGACGGGACCGAACGGGAGCGGCAAGTCGAACATCGGCGATGCCATCCAGTTCGTGCTCGGCCCGAAGTCTTCGAAGAGCCTGCGCGCGCAGAACCTCAAGCAACTGATCTACAACGGCGGGGAGAAGGGCAGGGCTGCCAAGTTCTGCAAGGCGACCCTCGTGTTCAGCAACAGTTCGCGCAACGGTGGGCGGCGGCGTCTGAAGTTGGATGCCGACGAAGTGCGACTCACGCGGACGATCAAGCTCGGACGCAAGGACAACATCAACTCCTCCTACCACCTCAACGACCGCCCCTCCTCCGCCACCGAATTCCGCAGGCTGCTCACCGAGGCCGGTGCCCGCGGAGACGGCTACAACATCGTGCTCCAGGGTGATGTCACTCTGCTCGCCACCATGACCGGAAGGGAACGTCGGCGGGTGCTCGAGGACGTCGCGGGAGTCACCGCCTATGACGACGAACTGCGCAAGGCTGGCAGGCAGCAGGCGAAGGTCGAGGATTATCTCGAGCGCATCGGGGTGCTCGAGGAGGAACTCAGTGCGCGCATCAAGACACTCTCCAAGGAGCGCAAGCAGGCGCTCAAGCACCGTGAGTTGCAGGAATCGCTGGAGAACGCGCGGCGAGTGCTGCTGCACTCGCAGCATCGCAGCCGCTTCGAGGAGATCGAACTGGTCAGCGACGAGCGCACGAACTACATCGGGCGCCTGGATATTCTAGGCGGTGAACTCGAGTCCGGCGAGAAGGAATCACACGAGTTGGACAAGGCGATCGTCGAGGTCCAGCGCCAGTTGAACGAGGTCGTCGGCGACGATGACCGCAAACTGCTGGAGGAACTGCGCCGACTGGAGGTGCTCGTCGGTACGCTCAGGGACCGGGTGATCGACCACGAGCGGGACATCGAGGACTGCGAGCGCGAAGCAGCGGTGCTCGAAACCGAGTTACAGGAAGCCAGGGGCGCGCAGGAGGAGCACGAGACGGCATTGGCAGAGGCGCGCGATACGCTGGTGCAGGTGCAGAAGGACAACGAGGAGTCGGCTCTCCAGGAGGAGGAGGCGCGTGCCGCCCTCGATTCTGGTGACAAGGAGACGCACGCGCTCAACCGAGCGTTCGGCAAGGCGACCGAACAGGTCGGTGAACTGGCCGACGAATTGACGGAGGTCCACCTCGAGGCGGATCGCGCCCGCGCCCAGGTCGAGCAGATCCACGAGCAGTTGGCCACGCTCGAGGAGGAGTTGCAGGAGAACCGGCTCGCCCGCGATGACCTGCTGCTTCAGGGCGAGGACCTCGAGGAGGAGGCGCCCGCCCAGGACCGCGAGGCTCTCGGCGCCGAGGTCAGCCGACTCCAGCGACAGGAGCGACAACTGCTCGAAGACGCTGAACGATGCCGCGAAGCCCTGCGCGCAGCCGAGACTGCACTCGCCCGCGCCCGCGGAGAACTCGAGAACCGCTCAGGTGCCCGGGCGAGCATGGCTCAGGCCGTGCAGGCAATCATCCAACTCAGGGATTCACGCGAGATCCAAGGCATTCTTGGCTCGCTCAGCGAACTGTGTGCGCCCAAGGATCAGGCGCACGAGGAGGCGCTCGCCTACGCGATGGGTGGAGGCATGAACAGCATCGTCGTCTCCAACGACGAGGTGGCGGACAGGTGCATCACCTGGCTGCGCAGCAACCGGGCGGGCAGGGCGACCTTCCTTCCACTCAACAAACTCACGACGCGGCGTCCGCAGGGTAAGGCGCTGATGGTTGCGCGGCAACCGGGTGTGGTGGGCTTCGCTTCTGAACTGCTCGAGTACGACGAATCGATCGAGGCGGCCGTGATCAACGCGGTGCGCGACACGCTCATCGTCGACAACATGGATGTGGCACGCCGCCACATGGGTGGAGTGCGCATGGTGACGCTCGACGGCAGCGTCGTCGATGGCAGCGGCGCGATGATCGGCGGCCATACCCGCGGGCGACGCCCGCAGTTCGGCGGCCGGTTGCCCGGCGTGGCCGAGGTCGGTCGCTGCGAGCAGGAGGTCGAGCGCCTGCGTCTGGTCTCCGAGACGACAGATGCGGCGCTCACCGAACTCAGGCGCAACGAGCAGGAACTGCGCGCTCGCATCTCGAACCTGACCAACGACGACCACTCGCTCAAGATGCGCCAGTGGCAGGAGGACGTGAAGCGGGCGGAGGGACTGTTCGAGCAGACCGACAACCGGGTGAAGGCGGCGCGTAGCAAGCTCTCCTCAGCGCAGACCGAGGCGAACATCCACGCCGACCGGCTCGCCGAGGCGCGCGCCGCGCACGAGCAGGCGGTGGAGACCAGAGCGGCGGCGGCGACGGCTCTGCAGGATGCGACGCCTGAACACCTCTCCAGGCAACTCCGCGAGGCGGAGCGCAAGCGCACCGGCGCTGAGCGAGCCCAGAACGCCGCCGAGCAGGTGCTCACGTCCGGCCAAGGTCATTCGGACCTGCTCGAGAAGCAGGTCGCAGACCTGGAGCGGCGCCACACCGACCAGATGACCTCGACCGACACGTTGCGCACACTCATCGAGGAGAAGCAGGTCGAGATCTCCTCCTCCGAGATCGAACTCGAAGAGGTGCGCGTAGCGCACCAGGAGGTGTCTGACGAGCATCACGAACTGGACGAGCAGCGCCTGGCGCTGCGCGACGAGCGCACCGTGCTCAGAACCCGGCTCGAGCAGAAGGCGCGCGACCGTGACAGCATGCGCAAGCGCATCGACGACCTCTCTATGCAGATCGCCCAGAAGCGCCGCTCACTCGAGGAACTCACCGATGAGATGGCCGAACTCGAGGTGGCACCACCGGAAGGTGATGCTGTGCTGCCCACGGTGCAGGAGGCGGAGGCGAGTGTCAGGACATTGGACCGCAAGGTGTCCAATCTGGGCGATGTCAACATGCGCGCCATCGAGCAGTACGACGAGACCGAAGAGCGTCTGGGGAAGCTCACCGATGAGTCGAAGGATCTCAGGACCCACCGAACGGAACTGCTCGAACTGGCGGAGCAGCTGGAGGGAGAGCGCAAGGACCGGCTCACCGCCGTGCTGGATATCGTCAGTGACAACTTCACGCGCACATATGCCCACCTGCAACCCGGTGGTCATGGCGAACTCAAACTGGAGAACCCGAAGAAACCGTTCGAGGGAGGTCTCGAGATGTGGGCCCGTCCCCCGGGCAAGGCGAGCGGGCTGAACCTGCTTTCCGGTGGAGAGAAATCGATGGCGGCGCTGGCCCTGATCTTCGCCATCCAGGATTACGATCCCTCTCCGTTCTACTACTTCGACGAGGTCGACCAGAATCTGGACACGTTCAACGCCGAGGCGACCGCCTCGCTGTGCAAGCTGCGCGCCCAGACTGCGCAGTTCATCATGGTCACACTCAGGAAGGTCTCGCTGGAGATGGCCGACCACCACATCGGCATCACTCACGCCGGTGACGGCTGCAGCCGCCTGATCACCGACTTCGGCCGCGAAACGGCCATCGAGGTCGGCGATGCGGCCTACGTCGAGTTGGAGGCGCTGAAGGAGAACGAGCGCCGCAAGGGGGAGCTCGACGACCTGCCCGTGGTCGACGAGATGCCGCGCACGCCGGAGGAACTGCCGGCGCCCGAGAGTCTGGGCGGGAGTTCACTGGGGTTGGATTCGGAGGCGGAGGCCGACGGTGATGAGGCGGACGGCACCTTGGAATCACTCGCCGACCGTGCCGACGACTCACGCGAGGACATGGAGGACAAGCTCGAAGTCGAAATCGCCATCCAGCAGTCCGAACAGGAGGAACTCGACGCCCGCGATGCCGAGGAAGAGGCTTCCGAGGCCGTTGATGTCGACATCGTCACCATCGAGGTGACCGAGGACGACGAAGTCGAGTGAGAGGGGGAGATCCGCATGAGCGTACTCGACAAGATGGAACTGCGCTCGGACATCATCGCCTCGATGCTCGGTCATGAGGACGGCGAGCTGCAGAAGAGCCAGTACATGGATCACCTGGTCGAACTGGCTGAACTGGAGCAGTCGGAGCATCAGATGCTCGTCGATCCGTTCGACCGCAGCATCGCCATCGTGCTGCAGATGTTCAGCGACGACTCCCTTGACCCGTGGGACATCGACCTGTCGAAATTCATCTCCCTGTTCAAGCAGCGCATCTCCGATGCGGAGAACATCGACCTGCCTACGTGCGGACGGCTGATCCGGCTGGCCTGGGCGGTGCTGCACGGGCAGGCTGCGACGCTGATGGAGCGCCAGGAGCGAGCCGATGCGTGGGAAGAGGACCCGTGGGCGTTCGACTCTGGCTGGGAGACCGAGTTCGAGGACGACGACTTCGCCTTCACCAACCGCGTGCTCTCGGGCCAGGCTGCTGACGCACTGCCCAACTTGTTCGATGGTCGCATCAAGCGGGACGCTGGTCGGCCGGTGACGCTCGGTGAGTTGCTGCTGTCGCTGTCCGATGCGCACGAGGAAGCGGCTGAGAGGCAGCTGCGGGAAGAGAATCGCAAGCGCTACCAGATCGATGTGCAGGTCGCGCTCGCCAACGTCAAGTCGCGGGTGCACGACGATGACATCGAGGATGACATTCGCCGCTGCTGGACGGCGCTCCGCTCGCTGTCGAGCGCTGGAGAGCCGGTGACCGTCAGCCAGATCTGTGAACTGCTGAAGGCCGAGGGTGAGGCCGCAGGCTGGGATGCCAAGGAGGCAGAACGTGAGGCCAAGGTGGCCGGGTTCGTCTCGGCGCTGTTCCTGACACACAGGGGCTACACCGACATCTGGCAGCTTGAGCAGCCCAACGGGGACATCTTCCTGCAGGACAAGTGGCCGGAAGACACAGATTTCGATTCCATCACCGAGAAGTT
>JAKUTA010000080.1 GCA_022447885.1 Candidatus Poseidoniales archaeon
CCGGGGCAGCGCTGACATCTCCATCGAGGAGTTGAGAGAGCAGGTCGTGTTCATGCTCGGCGTCATCGTCGTGCTGCTGGGAGGAGAGTTCGTCTACCGTTGGCTGACAGACCCCGCGGACTCGCTCTCGTGGATCCAGATCGCTGACGCCTGGATCTGGAACAGCCTGCACACCATGTTGTTCGGCTCCGGCTCGGTGACGGTGGTGGAGAGCACCTACGGCCTGCCCACAGTGTTGGAGTTCAACCACCCCTCGTTCGAACAACGGATCTGGCTCGAGGTCACCGATGAATGCGTGGGTGTGCATGAGGTCGCGTTCGTCTCGCTGCTGATCGCGATCTCCCCCGGAGTGCCGCGGGGCCTGAAGGTCCGCGGCATCATCGCCATGGCCGTCGCCCTGCAGATGATCAACATGGCCCGCCTGCTTGTTCTCTACCCGCTGGCGGTCACTGGCTGCCAAGCGGATCCGGGTGCCTACGGATGCGAGGACCCGATGTGGCGCTTCCACGAATTCATGCTGCGCTTCGGTTTCATGCTGCTCATCGTCGTCGGCTGGCTCGTCTGGTTCGTGGTCGTCGATGGCGCCGGGCACCTGCGCCGCCACCAGCGGCGCATCGAGAAGCGTGGTCCTGTCCAGCGGCGTCTGGCCGTGCGCGAATCGCTTCCGGACTGGTCGAAGGCGGCGCTGGCGGTAGCACTGTTGCTGGCGGTGGGTGGAGTGTACACGCTGGCCTTCGACGACGAGGCACGGCAGCACAAACTGGAGGCGCAGGGGTGCGAAGACGTGATCTCAGCGGCGTGCGGCAGAGAACTGCACGAATGGGATGACATCTCGGGCATAGCGCTGCGCCAACTGCTGCTGAGCGCATCACTCGTCGGCATCGCCACCGTGAGGCTCGAAGTCGAGGCGGTGGACGCGGATCCTGCGACCACAGAAGAGGAATGACGGCTCACTCGACGAGCCTGGCGTTCACTTCGGCTCCTTGCCAGCGACGCTTGGACAGGATGCCGAGCACGGTCTCCACCCGGTCGCGGTGCACCTCGACGATGGACGTCGTATCGCCGACGTCTATCTCGCCGATGGCGATCTCGGGGAGGCGGGCCTCGCTGACGATCCAGTCGGAGAGGACGCGCCCCGATGCCGAGGAGTCGCTGCCGACATCGAGCGAGATTCGCACCATCCCGTACACGTTGGACAGTTCACCCCAATCCTGCTGACGCTTCACCGGGTCGCGGTCGAGGTGTTCCGGAAGTTCAGGGGGACCTGATTCCTCGATGTGCATCGTCCAGGTCGTCATGATCTTCTGCAACTGATCCAGGTCCTCACGGCCGACGAACGACCACGCCTGCCCCTCACGACCCATGCGGCCCGTCCGGCCGATGCGGTGAACGTAGATTTCAGGGTCCGAAGGAAGATCGTAGTTCACGACGATGGTCACTCCTTCCACATCGAGGCCGCGGGCGGCCACATCGGTCGCCACCACCACCTGCTCCTTGCCCTCGCGGAACGAGTTCAGGATGCGCTCACGCCTGTTCTGCGGCAGGTCTCCGTGCAGGCCGGTGGCCGGGAAGCGAAACTTACCGAGCCTCTCGACGAGCATGTCCACCATACGCTTGGTGTTGCAGAACACCAGCGCCTGGTCGTCATCACCCATCGTCGCGAGGATGCGACCCAGCGCCCATAGCTTGTTTGCGCGGCCGATCGGAATCCAGCGCTGCTCGATCTCGGGAATCTCCAGTTCCATCTCATCGGAGAGGACGTGCTCGGCGTCGGGAATGAATTCGTGCGCCGCTTCCAGCACCTCGGCTGGGAAGGTTGCACTGAACAGCAGCGTCTGGCTGCGGTTGGACATCCGCTCGAGCACCCAGATCACATCCGGGAAGAACCCCATGTCGAGCATCCGGTCCGCCTCATCGAGGCAGAGGAAGTGCGGAGTGGAGAGATCGATATGGCCGCGCTTGCACATGTCGATGACACGCCCGGGAGTGCCGACGATGATGTCGACTCCGGCGTCGAGTTTCTTCGCCTGCTTCTCGAGATCGGTGCCGCCATAGACAGTGATCAGGTTCAGCCCCTTGTCGCCCTGCAGCCAGGACAGTTCCGCGGTCACCTGCACAGCCAGTTCGCGTGTGGGGGCGAGCGTGAGAGCCTGCAGTGTTCCGGTAGGAGAACAGCTCTCGATCATCGGGATGCCGAAGGCGGCGGTCTTGCCTGAGCCGGTGCGCGCCTGTCCGATGAGGTCCCGCCCATTGCGTGCAAGAGGTACGGTCTCGGCTTGAATCGGGGTGACCTCATCCCAGCCCTGATCACTGATGGCTCGCTGGACGGAGTCATCAAGGTCCCAATCACTGAAGCGAATGGTGCTCAACGCAGTCGTGCTCATATCAGGTTCACCGTGGGCGTTCAGTAGGTCTCAGCGTCGCGGATCTCCTGCTGGAGTTCGCCCATCCAGTACTTGCGACAGTACTCCTTTGACAGGTAGCGACTCTCATCGATGTGGCCGCTGGAACCCTCCTTGGTCATCTGACGCTTGCGGCTGACCGACTTGATGTCGGGAATCTTCTGGCGGACATGTTCCCGGATGTACTGCCGGAATTTAGCCGATTTCACCGGATTGTTGCCCTTGGCATTGCGACCATGCCACAGGCGCTCGAACTGCTCGCCCTTCCAATCACCGGTTTCGTCGCTCAAGCATGCACCTCGGCGCTGCGGGGCACCTGCCCTCCCTCTTTAACGCTGCCGCATTACCCCTTCGGGGTCAATTCTCGTCATCGTCTTCGAGGAGCCGATCCGGAACGTGTGCTCCTGGGTCGAAGGCCTCCACGGCATCCTGCCAATCGGGCTCCTCATCGACATCATGATCAGCACCCACATCGAGTCCGATGTCCGCTTCATCAGGCGCAGGACGCTCATCCTGTCCCTCAGGTGGTTGCTCCTGCGGGGGGTGCAGTTGGCCCTCGCCCAAGAGATGTTCATCATCTTCCGCTTCAGGCACTCCCTCCTCGATGTCGGCTAGCAACTGAGGCGGTTCACCCTGCCTGTGGTCATCCCCCTCCATCCGCTGCTCATCGACGGGGAGAGGAGCGAGGAAGCGGTTCTTCTCCTCCTCGCTCCCTTCGAGTTGCAGGTCAATTATCATGCCACGCAGCAGGTCACACAGTTCAGGGTCGGTCTCCTGCAGCAGCAACTGGTTTGCATGCTCGCGCACCTCGGACTCGATCAGCAGGCGCGGGAGCATGAGGATGCAGGTGTGCCGAATGGAACGGTGGCGATCTCGTGCTCCGTCGAGACAGAGTCGCTTCATGCGGAATCCTGTGACATCCATGCGATTCAGCGAACGCAGTGCGTGCGTGCGCACTGCGTCGTCCTCGTCGAACAGGGCCGTCTCGAGCAGGATCGCCGCGAGTCTGGGGGCGCTGTTGGCCAATGTCGCGAGCGTCCGCGCCGCATGAACGCGTACTGTGGCAGCCTCGTCCTGCAGTGACCATCCGATCAGGTCCCAGACCGCAGCCGAACGGGTCTTGGAGAGGCGCGGCAGCAACTTGCTCGCCTCGGTGCGCAACGGGACATCGTCCTCGCGGAGCAGTTCGTCCAGATGGACAACGACCACCTCGGGCCATACCTGACACAAATCGCGCAACCCCTTGAAGGCCGCCTTCGAACGGTAACCGACCGACGATCTCAACTCCCTCCTGAGCGTTTCCTCCGTGGCCGACGGGAACACAGGCGCCACAGTGGCCAGACAGTCAGAGGCTGCCTTGCGCACGCTGAAGTCCACATCTTCGAGCAACTCGTGCAGGTGTTCGAACAGGTCCGTCACTATATTCAACGCGCAGTATGGCAGCGCGAACAGGCCGGCGATTCGCACCTCCGGTTTCAGGTCTGACAGGGCGCCTACGAGCGCCTGATGGGTCTCAACCTCACTCTTTCGGCTGACGCGTGGGAGCGCACGCACGCCATCGAGTCTGCTGACGAGGTGCGGCTGGTTGCCCCACTGCACCTCGCACGCCTTGAGCGCTCCGGTGGCGAGCGGCAGCACGTCCGGGATGGAAATCGCATCCCAGACACCTTCACTGGGACGATATGCTGTGTCCACAACCTTCCTGCGCCGGCGACCGGTGACCAGTGGCCTTCCCGTTCTCGGGTCGCGTGGGATGTATTCGTGAGCCATGATCTCAGCCTCTTTCGCGTTGTTCATTCGTGCCTCTGTACCATCGACCCTTATTCAGTCATCACTTCGCTGGCACGCCAGCCCTGAGGGCGCGCACACGGTCGTATGCCATCAACCTCTCGTACCGGCAGAGTTCACTCGGAAGTGAGCCTGAGCAGGTTTCCCTGGCTGTACTGACAGAAGTAGAGGTCACCGTCTGGGTGGAAACGCACCGGCAGAACCGTGGGCAGATCGTCTATGACCACCGTAACCACGCCGCGCCAACCTTGAGAGGTGTTGGAATCCTGCACCAGATCGATGCGTATCAGCTGCTCTCCATTGGGGACCAGAGTGTTCCATGAACCGAACACCGTGACGTAGACGGTTCTGTTTCCCCCGGGCAGGGATGAAGAGTCCGGGCGCACGTCGATGCCGTTCATCGAGGAGTGGGGGGTGAACGTGGCCACTGGGCCGAGGGTCCCTTCAGGTGAGGGGTTGTCCAGGGAGTCGTCAGGCCATCCGTAGGCGGCACCAGCCACCCACAGATTGAGCTCCTCCTGGGGATAATCGTCACCATCCCAATCGCGGCCGTTGTCGGTGAACAGGTAGCCGACCCCGTCCATCCAGGTCCCGTCATACGAGTTGCGCACTCCGCTCGCCACCACGGAATGCTCACCAGTCCACGGATCGACCTCGAGCAGCGCGGCGTTGCGCACATCCTCCTCACTGCAGACGTTGCAGGTCGAACCGCTGTGCCACAGCAGACTGCCGTTGATGCCGGCCATCACGGCGTTCGTCTGGTGATTTCCCGATGGGATGCCGCTCACCAGCACATCACCGACACCCAGACCCCAACTTCCGGGGTCCGTGTCGGCTTCCAGGTTCCAGGCGGTCAGCTTGCCCGCCTCCGTGACGAACAGTCGTTCACTGCCGTTGTCAGGGTCCGTCCAGGTCAGCGTACCGTGCGGCCTGTCCAATCCTGTCAACAGTTCCACAGGGGCCGCGAACCCACCGCTCTCGTTCATCTCGAGCGCCAGCAGACGCCCTTCCCGGTCGCAGACCAGCAGCCAGTCACTGCCATGCCAGTGCAGACAGGACGGACTTCCTAGGCCCGTGGCCACCTCCTCGAGCACGATCCCCTCTTCGAGCAGGTCGCGCGATCCCTCGCGCGCATAGGGGAGATAGATGCGCATCATCACCACACTTCCCAACATGGCCACGACGACGAGTGCCAGCAACAGCCGGCTGTACGGTCTGGTCTCGCCGAAAGGCGCTGGTTCAAGCACCTCCTCTCCGCTGGCCGCAACGCGTTCGCCGGTGTCGTCAGAAGCACTCGAAGGATCCGCCATCACGGTGTGCACGACGGCACCGGTACATGATTCTTCAAGCGGCGGGTTGATGCCACTTCGCCACTGACGACGACCGGGGTGCAACATGGTGCAGACCTTGGCCAGGTTCGTCTGGGGCGGCACCCGGCTGCTTCCAGGGCCGGTGGAATTCGACGACCCGCGCCTCGAGAACGTCGCGATGCACCTCGAATTCCGCAGGGGCGGACGAGGCGGACTTCCGCTCGGTGAGTTGCGACTGCTCATCCCCTCATGGGGTGAGGTTCAGGTCGATCTAGACGGGAGCCTGCACAAGGAGCTGGTCGACCTGCTGATGCTCGGAGCGGTGCGCGTCTGCATCGACGCGTGGGCGCCCGACAAGGAGATCGAACTCGGTCACGCACTCTCCGAGCAGATCCTGTTGCGTGCCCTCATTCCTTCGGATGGCACCTCGGTACGCCTTTGGACTTCAGACAGCCTCATCCCGAGATTGCGCGAACTGATGAGCACGGGCCCTTCAGCCGTGTTGCTCGTCAGCAGGCGCAGAGGAGACCTCGACAGGGTGTGGCGGACGCTGC
>JAKUTA010000081.1 GCA_022447885.1 Candidatus Poseidoniales archaeon
AGTTGACCCGAACCGAGCAACTTGTCGATGCCCTGTTGGGTGAGATTGACCGAATCACCCTCGCCTGCGAGCGCTTCGAGCGCGCTCACATTGCAGGTGATGTGGTAGGTGCACAGACTCGGGTCGCGGTTGAATCCGTGCATGCCCCAGTGGCCAGGCATGAACTTGATGCGCGTCATCAGACGGTGCTTGCCGATGCCCGCAAGGCCCCGCCCGCCTCTGAGTCCGGCGCCGCGGCCTGCCTTCTTGCCGCGGCCGTGGTAACGGCTGCCGCGGAACTTATTGGTACGTGATGGCATTCTCTCATTCCTCCTACAACATCCTCTGGGCGAGATCGGTGATCGCCGAACCTCTGTTTCCTAGCGCGCCACCGATGGTGAAAGCGCGCTTGATTCCGCCCCATCCTTTTGCGCCACGCGGGGGGTGCATGCGGAACACTCGCTTCAGCGAGGGCATGTCCTTCACGGTCGCCTCGCCGCTGGCGATGGCGGCTGCGAACGCAGCGATCGACTTGTGCTCGGTCTCCGCCTTGACATCGGCGTCGGACACCGGCTTGTCGCCGATGAGACGGCCGCGTTCGCGGATGAGTTCTTCGACCGCTTCAGCGGTGGCCACTCCCCAGGTGACGTAATCCTTCGACTTGTACAGCATGCCAGCGTAGGTGTCACTCTCGGGTATGAGCACTGCGTGGTTCACGCGGGTGAGGTTGAGGTGGCCCATCGTATCCTTGATGGAGCGCTCGACTCCTTGGTTGGCGCGCACGCGGATCACGAGCCAGGTCATCCGATATTCCTCCCCGTGTTCATGAACAGGCGCTCCTTGTCTTCGGTGCTGACGCGGGCCGAGTTCAACTGCTTGAGCGCGTTGAAGGTGGCGCGGGCGAAGTTGATCGTCGTGCGGGTCTGGCCCCTCGTCTTCGAGTAGATGTCCGTGATGCCTGCCAGGCGCAGCACCGCCCTTCCGGTCTCACCGATGACCAGCCCCTTGCCAGCGGGGGCGGGGATGAGGGTGACGCGGGTGGAGCCGCAGCGGCCGGTCACCTTGAACGGGATGCTGGTGCCGCCTCCGTGACTGGATTCCCACGAGCCGTTGCCGCGCATCACCTCGATGATGTCCAGTTTGGCGACGTCGATCGACTTGCGAATCGTGCTGGCGACGTCCTTGCCCTTGCAGATGGCGAGCCCGACATAACCGTCGCCGTTGCCGACGCACGCCATGACGTTGAAGCGCACGCGGCGACCCGAGTCGGTCATCCTCTGGATCATGTTGACGTTGATCACATGGTCATCGAGACCAGGCAGGAGCGCATCGATGATCTCGACCTCCCTGATGGGCAGGCCGGTGTCGATCGCCTGCTCGTAGGAGAGGATCTTTCCATCAGTGATCATCCGGCCGAGACGGGTCTTGGGTTGCCAGTTGCGCAGCGCGGCGTAGGTGTCCTGCTCTCCACGGCGACGGCGCCGCGGGCCGTCGTCGGTCTCGGGTTGCGGAGCGAGCGCTAGCGCGATGCCCGGAGCGAGCAGGGACGGATCCTCTGGTGGTATCGGTTCAGGAGTTTCGTCGGTCATGCATCATGCCCCCTCGATTGACTTGCGCGTCTTCTCGACGGCCTTGGCGAGTTTGCCATCGATGTGTTCCCCTGCGAGACGGCTCTCGTCGGGAAGCACGGATTCGGAATGCGGGATGTCCAAGCCACCGTCGACCATGCCCTTGAGGGCGGCGAACACCCGGTTGCCCCGTGTCGAGGCGGCAAGCCCGATGTCGAGCACCGCCGAGTCGTGACCGGCTGCCGTCGCCCGCTTGGCGAGCGCGTAACCGGCGAGATAACAGGCGGGAACGGACTTGCGCGACGCCTTCTTGGGCCACTTGAAGTCATTGACCAGCATCGCGCCGCTGCTGGCGGCGAGCACCTTGTCGCCGTCCGGCTCATAATCGACGAGTTGGCAGACGATCTGCGTGTTCGACACGCGCACCACCGCCCTCGGTTTTCCGCCGCGCAGCAGTTTGAGCCGGCGACGGTAGTCAGTCAGGCCAGCCTCTCGGCGGCGATAGCGCATCCTCTGTCGCTTTCCGTATGCCATCATTCATCACCTCCAACTTCGATTCCTTCGAGTTTCATGTTCGCCCGCAGGTGGGCGACAGAGCGGTAGGAACCACCCTTCGCCTTGCGGTAGTAGTAACGATACCGCGACGGGGTCAGGATGCCGGAGCCGCGCAGTTCCTTGAGCAGGCGACGCTGTGCACGGATGTGGCGCATCCAGCGGTTCTTCTTCGGGTCGCGGGCGTTGGCGGAACCCAACCTGCTGCCGTGGCCCTTGCGACGCCCCTTGGCACGTTGCGACTTCAGTTTGCGCGCTCGCACCCTGCTGGTTCCCTGCACCGGCTTGGCACGGATGACATCCATCTCGATGAGTTCACGAATGTCCACCTTCTGCACTGCGCTGGACACCTGGTCGAGGTAGTTCGGGTTGACCCACACTCGATTCTCACCCACCTCCTCACCGAGTTGGATGGAGAGTATCTCCGCTGCAAGGCGCTTCTGGTTAGTCAAATGCATCAGACGCCCCTCCTGCGGTTGAGCACGCGAATGCCGAGTTCGTCGGCTCGCTCGTGAATGGTTGCTCGCTTGCGCCCACCTACGCGGGCGCCGACGCGCGCCGCCTCCGTGTTCGGGTCGATGGCATCGAGATCGTCGGGTCGGTGGACCATCACCTCGCGGAATCCTGACGGGTGCAGGCCACGCACGGAAGCGAGTTTGCCGAAGCCGATCCGCGCCATCGGCGGGCGGTACTTGCGGTTCTTGCGCATCGAGCTGTCATTGCCCTTCGGCTTGCGCCATCCGGTGCGGGAGAGGCGACGGTAGCGGAACCACTCCTGACGCCTGAAGGCGGGCTGCTTCTTCAATTGCGCCTTGCGGAAAGCGAGCGCTGCCTTGGTCTCATCATCGAGTTTCGGCTTCTGACGGGCGACGTGGATCCTCTCCTCGTCCCAGTCCTCATCATCCTCGAGGTCATCGAAGTCGTCGTCGAACTCCTCGTCCTCCTCGTCCCCTGAAGTGGAGTCATCTTCGAGCAGGCGAGCGATCAGGTCAGCCTTCTTCCCAGACAGGGGAAGGCCCCGCTCGCGCAGGACATCCTTGAGTTCAGCGACTGTCATGTCTTCGTGTTCGCTCATCTCTCAGTCCCCCTTGGATACGATGTAGATGCCGTCCTGGAACACGCGGCGGTCCCGTCCGGTGATGCGGCAGGCGCGCTCGATGATAGCCGCAGTCTGTCCGACCTTCTCCCGGTCGATTCCCGTGATGACCACGTGCACCTTCTTCTCGACCTTCACCTCGACGCCGTCCTTGTGATACAACAGGCCAGCCTGACGCGGCACCTTCTCGCCGAGCAGGTTGGTGACAGTGAACAGTGAGTGGTCGGAGTTGACCGCGAGCGTCATCGGGAAGTGGCTGTAGACAGCCTTCATGCGGTACACGAACCCTTCAGTGACACCGCGCACCATGTTGGTGATGTGCGCGCGCCAGGTGCCGGCGACCGCCTTCTCCTTGCGTCTGGGCAACTCGATATCGACGACCAGTGAGCCATTCTGCTGAGTGAGTTGCACGCGGGCGTGGTGGAAATCACGGCTCATGCTCCCATTGGGTCCCGTGACAGTGAGGATGGATCCAGAGAGGTCGGCGCTGACGCCCTCGGGAAGCGCGATCTCGTGTTGGATGTGGTCGAGCTTCACCATGTGTTCACCTCAGTAGATGTACGCCAGGAGGCGCCCTCCGATGCGCGCTTCCTTGGCATCGTTGTGATGCATCACCCCATTGTTGGTGGTGACGATGAGCAGGCCGAAATTCTGCGCCGGGAGGTAGCGTGACTCCCACTTCTCGTAATCGGTACGCTTGACCGAGTGACGCGGCTTGATGACGCCGCATCGGTTGATCCTGCCGACCAACTTGATCTTGAATGCGCCACCGCGGCCGTTCTCCAGTGTCTCATATTCTCCGATGTATCCGCCGTGCTGCATGATGTCCAGCATACGGCCGAGCAGTTTGCTCACCGGTTGCACAGTGACCTCGTAGAAGCCAGCCTGTTCTGCGTTGTAGATACTCGCGAGAGCATCGTTCAATGGATCGAATTGCATCTCATTCACCTCCTCAACTGTATTTCTTGAACCCGATCTCCGGAGCTATGTCGCGGAAGCACTGGCGACAGAGCCTGAGGCCATGGCGCCGGATCATGCCCCGCTTGCGGCCACACCTGCGACAGCCGATGCTGCGCCCGATGCGCTCTCCGTGTTCCCTGGCCATGCTTCACTCCTCCATGATCGTGAGGCTGAACTTCTCACGGAACCAATCCTGGGACTGAGACTGGCTGACCCAATGGGACCTGTTCACCGAGTGCTTGCGCTTGCGTCGACGACTCACTCGGTGGCCGGGCCGCTCGAGCACGACGTTGATGTCCATGCCGAAGATGCCGATCTCCGGGTCGTACTTCATCTCCGCAAAGTCGGTGTAGTCGGCGACGCCGAACGAGAGGTTGCCTTGGGCGTCGAAGTTGTAGGCGGGCAGGGTGTTATCCCTCGCCCACAGGGCGTCCTTGAGGAACTCCGCGATCTTCGGCTGGTCGCGCATCGTCACCTTGCAGCCGATCGGGCTGCCCTCGCGCACCTTGAGGTCGCGGTTGGTAGTGCGCGAGATGGTGCGCACCGGGGTCATGCCGGTGAGCAGGGTGAGAACCCGCTCGGCGAGCAGCAGCCGCTCGCCGCTCTCGCCGACGCCGATGTTCACCGTCACCTTGGTGATGCGCGGTTCGAGCATCGGATTCTCGGAACTGCTCATGAGCCCACCTCGATTCCTGGAAGAACAGTGTTGCCGACGACGAACACATTGCGCTCGACGGTGCCGAAGTCGCTGAACGTCACCTCGTTGGGCATGCTGGAACGCTTCTCGAGGCGCTCGGCGACGGTGGCGAGACTACCGACGTGCGTGCCTCCGATGAGGTAGGCCGTGGCTCCCTGTTCGAACACGAAGTGGGCGAGCACCTTCTGCTCGGGAAGTGAGATTCGGAGGCTGTCGCCGGTGTTGTAGGTCTTGGCGCCCTCGTCGATGATGTTCCTGCCATCGTGCAGGTTGTACTGAGTGCTGCCACCCCTCACGGTCGTCTTGCCGTCGATGCGGCAGACCTTGGAGGCTGCCTCCTTCGGACTGATCTCGCGGTAGCGAAGCTTGCCGTTCTCATCGAGCACGCAGCGGTAGTTGTTCTCACCGACCGTGAGCACGTCCATCAGGCCGACTCCACGACGGGAATCGGTCTCGACGCGGCCGTCGACGAGCACCTTGCGAGTGGCGAGCAGACGCTTCACCTCACGCTTGTTGCCGGCGACGCCGAGAACGTCCCTGAGGATGACGGTGAGCGCCATGCAGCGGTCGAGCGAATGGCCACCTGGCCGTGGTCTTGTGACCCACACCGTTGTCTTGCGCGGCAGAGCCCAACTGCGCGGCATCGCCAATCGCTTCAGGTGGCTGGAACTCATCACTCATCACCTCCGATGCGTTCCTGGAGTTTCTTGAGTCGGAGAGGGTCTCCCTCGTCGAGCTTGGTGACGACGACGTTGGACGGGTGGATGGGGACGCCCTCCTCCTTGCCATCCGCCTTGGCATGGCCGACGCCTTCGACGTACAAGGTGCCAGACTTCCCATCGACGCGCAACACCCTGCCTTCGACGCCGAACTTGCCTCGCTTACCACCATGCCGCTTGCCGCCCTCATCCTTGTCGTAACCAGGGTTCCCCCAGTCGCCACGGCGGACAGAGACGATGTCGCCTACGCGGACGGTGACGTTGCGTATGGTGCTCCAGGTCGGATCGAGGCAGCGAGCGCGCATGCGCTTTCGCCTCGCGTGCGCGGGCGCTTTGCTGCTATTCAGCCGCTGCTTGCTCGGTTTGCTGCTCTTGCTCATGATTCACACCTCATACGATCTGCTTCGCCGTCGCCGCGATGCGCGGCCAGCGCTCGGCTGCCTCGCGGGAGACGGGTCCTTTGATATCCGTGCCGA
>JAKUTA010000082.1 GCA_022447885.1 Candidatus Poseidoniales archaeon
ACCCAATCCTCGTTCAACTCGCTGCAATCGTCATTGGCGCACGCATTGTCCTTCGGGTAGGTGGCGAATGTCTCATCCACCGCCCCCTGGACTCCTCCCGTGGCCATCGGTCCCAGAACCAGCAGATTCACCCCGAGCAGCAGGATTCCCACCAGCAACACACCAACATTTCTCGCCGTACTCATACACAGTCCCCCACCTCTCGCGCGCGCCGGGAGAATTGAACGTTGTGTAGACTAGAACACACAGAGAGAGGCGCTGGCATTGGGCTGAGGTCAATGCCACCGTGAACATCGGCCGGGGATTCGGCTATGTGCTGGATGCCATGTGCGGGGGGTCATGGCGTGGCTTCCCGATGCTGCTGGGCGACCGCCGCGCTCATACCGCGCCATCAGGAGGCTGGCACGTGGGATCTGCGACACCTGGTTCCGCGAGCACGCGCTGGTCGACCACGAATGGATACCCGAAGAGGGTGGGGTGCTGTTCGCCGCCTGGCATCCCGGCTCGATGATCGACCCCTTGTTCATGTTCTCCAGTCTGCCCGGCCAGCTGACCTTCGCCGCCAAGCACACGCTGTTCAACTACCCCATCCTCGGTAGGGTGATGCATTCCATCGGAGCGAAACCAATCTATAGAGCCATTGACGAAGGAGAGGAAGGAGCACAGCCAGAACGTGGTGCAGCCAACGAAGGATTGCTGGACACGCTTGCCGGAATCCTCGTCGAGCAGGGTCGCTGCGCGATCTATCCTGAAGGGGTGGCGCACCTCGGCAGCCGGCCCGAGCGCATCAAGACCGGGCCGGCGCGCATCATGCTGCGCGCCATCCGCCGCTCCCGCGAGGCCGGAGTCTCCGAACCAGCCTTGGTCACTGTCGGCATCCACTACACAGACCAGAACAAGTTCCGCGAACGGGCTCTGCTGCAGATCCACCCACCGATGCAGCTGCCGCCGCTGCCTGCAGAAGATGGCGCTCCTAAGCCAAGTCAGGAACTCCTTGCTGAGTTTGAAGCTGCCGAAGCAGCCGACCGCGCATGGGTGCAAGCCGTCACCGTACTGCTGGCAGTCGAGATGGAACGCTCCAGCCAGGGTCTCGACAACTGGGATGACCGCAAACTGCTCTGGCGGACCCGCAGCCTCGTCTGGGTGCATCGAGCGCGGGCCGAAGGAAGGAAGGGCGCCCCCACATATGCGGAGGCCGTGCTCGGGGCGCGGCGAACACGCGCCGCGTGGTTGCACATGATCGAGGAGCAGCCCGAACAGGCGGAAGGTCTCAGGGATGACGTCGCGGCGCATTCGGAACGGATGCAGGAGTATGGTCTGAAGGAGTTCGAACTCTACGAGCGGGACTCGCGGCCAGGCTACGCTGAACTGGCCAAAGCGGCGGTGCTGCTGGTGTGGTCGACAGTCTGGATCATCGGCATGATGGCCTGGGGGGCGATGATCGGATCATACCCCCCGTACAATCTGGCAGGTAAGTTGGCGAAACCATACGAGGAGAAGATGGCGTATGTGGTTGGCACCTACAAGATCGCCATCGCGTTCCTCCTGCTTCCCTTGTGGTGGCTGCTCATCTCCCTCCCGATCGCCTGGCTGATCACCACCCCATCAAGCCCGGTCTGGTCGATCCCGAGCTATGGTGTGCTGCCGTTCATCCAACCATACCTGCTCGAAGTTCCGCTGCTGCTGATGGCGGTGCTGCTCCTGTTCGGTTGGCCGCTCAGCGCTCGACTGCATCTGGTTCTGTGGAGGCGAGTGGTGCTCTCGTGGAGGACCTGGCGCAGGTGGTTCCGGCTGCGCGACGGTTCGATCCCGTGGAAGGAACTGCAGGTCGGCCAGCGCGATCTCGCGGTTCGCTTGGACGACATCGGGCGCTCCCTCGTGCTGCCGGGTGACCCCGACTGGAAGCCTCCGCCCACCGGAGTGGACGACCACGAGATGGTCAGACGACGAACGGCATCCTGAGGGTGCGGCTCGTGCGGGCATGGCCTGCGCATGGACGCGGCCGCTTCGCCTCAAGGCGAAGCATCAATGAGCGGTGTCATCTGGGCAGCACTGCAAGGCGGCAGCGGATGCGCGGAGCCTTTGGGAAGCAAGAGCATGGTTCGTATCAGGGTCCCGATGCTCCCCGCTCCCAGCGAATCGCCTTGGTCGGCCAGCGTGAACGGCACCGAGGTCGACATCCACGTCGAGAGCAACGCCATCCTGCTCGATGTTCTGCGTGACCAGGTCGGCACCCTCGGCGTCAAGCGAGGCTGCGACATGGGAACCTGCGGCTGCTGCTCGGTGCTGGTCGACGGCGAGCCGCGACTCTCGTGCCTGATGCTCGCTCACGAGGCTGCCGGCTGTGCGCTCACCACCGTCGAAGGGCTGGCCGACGGCCACCATCTGCATCCGATCCAAGAGACGTTCACCACGCATGGGGGGAGCCAGTGCGGCTTCTGCACACCTGGGTTCCTGGTGGTCATCTCGGCGCTGCTGGAGGAGAATCCGGCACCGAATGAAGCCGAGATCAAGGCGGCCATCGACGGCAACCTGTGCCGCTGCACCGGCTACCAGCAGATCGTCGATTCGGTGCGGGCGGCGTCGATGATCATCACCTCGGGTGAGAAGACTGCCGATTCCACCGACCCGATGCCCGACCCACACCCCGGGATGCCGGCAGTTGTAGTCGGAACCGAGGAATTGGAGGTGGTCCCCGATGAGTGAAGATGACGAGATGGTCGGCTACAAGCAGCAGCCGGGAAAACTGTCGTTCACCCGTCCGGGGAGTGGAGGCAGCGCCGAATTCAGTGAACTGCGCGACGAGTCGCGAATTCCTGAGAGCCAGGGCGGCACTCTCGCCCAGCCGCAGGGACCCAACCGCCATGACTCGCTGATCACCGGAACTGCCATCGGACGGCGCACACCGATGGTGGACAGCCGCTGGAAGGTGATGGGGCAAGCGAAGTACGGCGATGACATCAGATTACCAGGCGAGTTGTTCGGCAGGATCCTGCGCTCGCCGCACCACTACGCTCGCATCATGTCGATCGACACCTCGGCCGCCGAGGCGCTTCCAGGGGTGGTTGCAGTGTCCACCGGCAGCGAGGCACCTACTTGCTTCGGCGTGCTGCCGGTGACCAAGGACGAACATGCGATGGCTCAGGAGAAAGTGAGGCACGTCGGTGATCTGGTAGCGTGTGTGGCGGCTGAGGATGAACTGACGGCGTTGGAGGCATTGAGGCTCATCGAGGTCGACTACGAAGTCCTCGATGCGGTGCACGACATGCGTGACGGGCTGAAGGATGCCGACGAGCCGATCCACGACCGAGGCAAGTATCACATCGGCAGTTCCAATGTGCAGAAACGGGTGTTCCAGGAGTTCGGAGACATCGCCGGGATGCGCGAGTCGGCGGTCGCTTCAGACACCTCCGACTGGTATTTCGCAGGGGCCAACCATGGGTTCACAGAGCCGCATGCTGTGGTCGCTCACTGGGAGCCGAACGGGAGGCTGACGCTCTACACGCCGCAGCAGGTTCCGCACTACGTCCACCGGGCTCTCGCTGACGTGCTCGACATCCCGATGCACCAGATCAACGTCCACCGTACTGCCGTGGGTGGGGGTTTCGGGGGCAAGTCCGATCCGTTCCCGCACGAGATGTGCGCCGCCATACTGGCACGCAAGTCGGGGCGGCCGGTTCGCATCACCTTCGATCGCGATGAGGTGTTCTACGTCAATCGCGGCAGGCACCCCTCACGCCTCGAGATGGTGATTCATGCAGACGGCCAAGGCCGCTTGTGCGGCATCGAGACGGACGCCCTGCTCGACGGCGGGGCGTTCGCCTCGTTCGGACATGTGACCACCTACTACAACGGCGTGCTGCACACCGCTCCATACGAGATCGGCGGGTTCCACTACACCGGCACACGGGTGTGGACGAACAAGCCGGCCAGCGGCGCGATGCGCGGTCATGGCGCGGTCAACTCGCGCTGCGCCGTCGAGGTCGGCATCGATGACGTGTGCGAGCAGCTCTCCGTCGACCCGATCGACTTCCGGCTCGCCAACCTGCTGCCACCGATGAGTCGCACCATCACCGGGTTCCGCATCACCAGCATCGGGATGCGCGAGTGCCTCGAGCGGGTGCGTCAGGCATCGGGATGGGATGACCGCTTCCGCAAACTGCCTCTCGGACACGGATTCGGAATCGGCTGTGGCTTCTTCATCTCCGGAAGCGCCCTGCCGATTCACTGGGAGCCGAACAAGTTCCCGCACGCCACCGTCCACCTCAAGGTGGACATGGACGGCGGGGTGACCGTGCACACCGGAGCCGCGGAGATCGGCCAAGGCTCCGACACCGTGATCGCGCTGTCCGTCGCCGAGGTGCTCGGACTGCCGCTCGACATGATCCGCATCCGCTCACGGGAAACGGACACCGGCCCGGTCGACCTCGGCTCCTATTCCAGCCGTGTGACGTTCATGAACTGCAACGCGGCGATCAGCGCGGCCATGGAGATCCGCCAGGAACTCCTCGATGCCACCTCGATGATCACCGGGGCACCCACCGACCGGCTGGTGATCGGCGACCGCAGGATCTTCAGCAAGGACGACCCGGCGGTCGGCGTCTCGTATCTCGAGGCATTGCAGAAGGCGCAGGAGGACCGCGGTGCGCTCGTCTCCTCAGGGGCCTATAGAACGCCACCCATGGGACGAACTCACAAGGGAGCGGCCGCCGGTTTGGCACCCGCATATTCGTTCAGCGCGTACGTCGCCGAGGTGAAGGTAGACGTCGAGACAGGCCAGACCTCCGTGCTCAAGGTGTGGGCTGCGCACGATTGCGGAAAGGCGCTCAATCCGCTGGCTGTAGAGGGGCAGATGATCGGCTCGATCCACATGGGGATGGGCCAGGTGCTCTCTGAGGAGATGCGCTACGGCCGTTCGGGCAATCTGCTGAACGCCGACCTGCTGGACTACAAGATCCCCACCGTCCACGAGATGCCTGAGGTCACGCCGATCATCGTCGAGAGCAACGACCCGGAGGGGCCGTTCGGGGCGAAGGAGGCGGGAGAAGGGCCACTGCTCCCAATCCTGCCCGCCGTCTGCAACGCCGTCTACGACGCCATCGGCATTCGCATCCACGAACTGCCGCTCGCCCCCGCGCTGGTGCACAGGGAGATCGAGAAGCGCTGCAAGGAACTGGGAATCGATGATGCGCTCGACCTGCCCTCACCGATCCTCGAACACTCGCCCCTGCACCATGTGCTCAGGGAGCGCGCCGACGAACACTCCCTGCGCGATCTGGAGCGTAAACTGGACGAAGAGCGCGAGCAGTACCACAACGGCGCCCTGTTCGGCCTCGATGCGACCATCCCCGCTGACGAGCAGGACGACTCGTGGACGGCGGTGGTCCTGCCCGACGAACAGTATCTCGAATCGCCACGGCTGGCGGGCAGCGCGTGGCTGCATGTCGAGCGCCGCCATCAGGGAGGTGATGCGTGATGCGCATGCCACCGTTCGAGCTGCATCTCCCGGAATCACTCGACAGTGCGATGGCGATCGCGGGAGAACTCGCGGATGAGGACTGCGACTTCGATTGGATCGCCGGTGGCACCGACCTGCTGCCCAACTACAAGTGGCACCTGAACTCGAAGCCGCACGTGATCTCGCTGGCGAAGGTGAGCGAACTCTCAACCCTAGAGCCTACCCACATCGGTGCCATGGTCCGCCTGCAGGCGCTGGCGACCTCGGATTCCTGTCACCCCCTGCTCCGGCAGACCGCCGGCACCATCGCCTCGGTGATGATCCGCCGCTCAGGAACGGTGGGCGGTAACATCTGCCTCGACACCCGCTGCTTCTGGTTCAATCAGGGTGAAGAGTGGCGGCGCTCGATCGACTGGTGCATCAAATGCGACTGTGGGACAGGTGCTGACTGCCGTGTGATATCCCACCAGAACGAGTTGTGCGTAGCCACTTACCAAGCCGACCTCGCCGCACCTCTGCTCGCCCTCGATGCCACCATCCACCTGTCTAGCCCCGACGGTTCACGCTC
>JAKUTA010000083.1 GCA_022447885.1 Candidatus Poseidoniales archaeon
GTCACCGATCCGCTCGTCCAGGCGCACCGCACCCGCCTCGGGAATGGGGATCCCCTTCGGGGCCGGCATCAGCATCCCCTCCCGAGTTCGTCGTCGAGGACGGCCAATGCCATCTCATGACGGCCCGCGCGCAGGAGGGAGGCGACGGCCACGAGGATCTCACGCGACTGCAGGTCTGCAGGGAGGGACGACCCCCCAGCGTCCATACCCCTCGCTGTCATTCCTCACTATCGTGATGGGGACTCTGGAGTTGCTTGAAAGAGAGACAGGTCGCCAGAATCACAGAGAACAGGATGCTCGCCGTGAGCAGTTGTCCGGTGTTCATCGCAGGCGGGAAATCGGCGAACGCGATCATGGCGAATATGGAGACGGACGTGAGTGCAGCCAACCATCTTGCGTACGTGTCCATTCGGGTCGGTGGATGTTCAGCAGTCGCATGTGCGAGATAATCTGCAGCGAATCCCATCCCTAACAGAACCGCAGGGGCGGTGGTGACTCCCCGCCCACCGAACAGGCTCGCCATGCCATCGACGGCGCCACCGATCGCAATCGTACCGACCGCGATTCGGGCTGCGCGCAGAGGTGAGCGCAGCACGACCAACGAGACGAGGAAGATCACCACCCCCGCGGAGAGGATCTGACTGACCCTGCCCGCTTCAAACGTACGGGCGAGTCCGGCCCCGACCGGCATATCTCCCCCCACATATCCCTGTAGTTCGTTCTCGTCGAGCAATTCCACCACATCATCCGAGAAGCGCAGCGCCGCGGCAGCGTTCTGACCATCGATCAGCACAGTGATCGCCACTCCAGTCGTCACACCATCGCGTTGCAGTCGCGCGTCATCGATGAGGATTGAGCCTTCGCTCATTTCAGAGACTTGGTCGATCGTCGGTTCTGTCAGGTCGCCGTCATCATTCGAAACTCCGATGACCATCGGAGTCCGGAACATACCGGTGTCAAACGAGATCACGCTAGGATGTTGACCGAGCTGCCGTTGCAGATCCCGTACCTGTTGCAGATGTGCCGTTGAATTTCCATCCACATCCACGATGACCCAAGCGATGGTGCTCGATGCCAGCACATATCGTGATTGCAGGTCCTCCAACTCAGCGATGCCCGGGTCATCTTCTGGAAGAAGTTGATCGATATCGAAGATTTCAACTCCGGGAGGGGCGATGACGGCAATGGATGCCAGCAGCACGAGTGCGATAGGCCAACACCAGGACATCGATTGATGAGACGGCAGCGATTTCGATTCCAGACCCAATTCAAGTTTCAGACGACGACGCAGATAGATGCCCTCGAGCAGGTATCGCGTCACCACCCAATCGAGGATGATGCCGATTATCATGACCATGGCGAGCGTCCTGTGAGCGCGTATCGATGAGAACAGTGCCAGTGAAACCGCTGCCACGGTGGTCACCATCGCAAGGAAGAGCATCTGCCGTACCTCGTCGCGGTCCCGCGACGACCTGCAATACCAGAAGGCGCCATCAACGGCGACACCCATGATGATCGGAATGGCGATTCCGTCGAGGATGGAGAATTTGAAGCCCAGAGCCGACAGGACACCCAACTCCGTACCGAGAACCAGCAAGATACCCCCAAGGGTCGCTCCCGCGGCCACAGCATCTCTCAACCCGATCGCCAGGATGGCTGTGAGAACCAAGATGGCAGGCAGCATGAAGACTGTCAGATCATGTTGCGCGATGTCCTTCGACTTGGCGAACAACATGTTCATTCCAACCGCCGAGACCTCATAATCGGTGGAATCGCTCACTTTCTCGGCCCACCTGGACAGTGAGCTCCAGTCCGGATTTTCCTCATCACTTTCCATCCAGACCATCCAGAGTACCTCGTTCGCGGCTGGAGCAAGTATCGCAAGGGTGCCTGCGAATGCAGGGCATGCAATGTTCAGAATCGTGTCTTCAGGAAGCATCAACAGCGTCGCTTCGAAGGCTGCCTGTTCCGCATCAGTAGAGTTGTTTCCACACCACCCATTGGGAATTTCCGGTTCCAGTACTTCTTGGAAATGCGAGGCGTTGGCAAGCGAGCGATTCCTTGAGGCGAAGGCTTCCGACCATCTCTTGAAAGGAGTCTCCATGCGTTCGATCCAGTTATTCTCATCATCCCATGCGGTGTCCGGATTCGAGCCGCCCATGGCGTCTTGTTCAAGTTGCATCAGGTCTTGAACTCGAGACAGGTCGTCGGTGATACGCCCCCCATCATCATGACGGATTCTCAGTGTGAGTTGCGATCTGGTTGTTTCAGCGACGGATTCTGCTTTGATGCGCTTATCCACCTCGTCATCGAAGAGCATCTCCGAGGTCATGCTGGGCTCGACAGGGTAGACCAGCAGCAGCCCCGAACATGCCAACATCGCCACTACCAGAGCGAGGCGGGTCTGTTCGGGAGTCATGTCGACACCCGAGAACCTGGCACCGGGCAATCAGTTTCGCCACTCCATCCACTTGCCGGAGGAGGGGTCTCGCCACCACCATTCGCCACTGTCAGCGGGATGCTCCAGGACCTCGTAGCCATCACGCATCTCCCCGCTCTGACCAGGTGGAGGTCCGTCGGGTGCATTGAACATGACATCCCCTACGTCATCGTCGTGTCCTTCACTCCAGATATCGTCTCGGCGGCGGCTTCTCCTCATGGCCAACAGTGCGATCGTTGTGATCAAGATGAGAATCCCCACCACCGAACCAGCGATCAGCAGCAGGTTGTCCATGCTCGCGCCTGTTGTGGCTCCACTTCCTGAGGCGTCGGCGTTGTCCCCGATTCCGTCACCATCCGAATCGGTGTCTTCGTTGGGGTCATTCGGGAACGCGTCGGCGTTGTCACCAACTCCGTCGCCGTCACTGTCCACCGCCTCGTTCGGGTCATCGGGGAAATCATCCACGCTGTCGAGTACCCCGTCGCCATCGGTGTCCGTCGGCAGATTCTCGCCGTCTTCAGTCACTACTCCCTGATCGGTGACGATGATCGTCAACTCAGCCGGATTGTACATTCCACCCGATACTCGGACCACGATGGTGCCCACGGTCACCCAGAACGCAGCCTGGCCGTTTTCATCAGTGACAAGACCGTACAAGGTGACGTCGTCTCTGACAAGAGTCACGGACAGACCGCCGACCGGTTGATTGTCCTCGTTGACAGCGGTGATCTGCACGGCGTCTCCCGGCAGCGGATTCGACGGACTGAAGCTCAGCGTCAGATTCTGCAGCACAGGTGGCTCTGGATTGGGCTCGGCTACCTTGGAATCCAAAGCGGCCACGACCGTGGCTGATTCACCTTGTCCGATCTGAGCCACGGCAATCACTGTGTAGTCATCCTGAGGGGATGACAGGACCGGTAGGTGAAGGTCGGCACTGGAGCCTTGACCCCAGGCGACCGACTCCAGGTCGCCGAAGAAGTCGTCGAACATGTCGAAGATCTCGGCTTCGGTCATCTCCGCATTGCCGGAGCATGCTTCGTTGTCGCTTCCCCATTCGAACTGCTCGCCTTCTTCTTCGGCGGTAATCTCAAACTCCATTTCACCACCGTTGACGGCGGTCAGCGTGTACTGTCCGGAGTCCAGATTGAAGTTGGCGTGATACTTGTCTTCCCATTCCTCCATGTTCCAATCTGAAGTCGGTGTCACCTCATTGCCGTCGCTGTCTGCGAGAACGATGTTGTTGGGATTGTATGCAGGACCACTGTATGCATATTCGTTGACACGGTGTTCCACATTCATGCGGATGTTACTCTCTTGGCTGTCATCCCAACGGTCTTCTCTCCAGCCGTCAAATTTCTCACACGTTCGTTCAAGTTCCTGCTCGGCTGGAATCCATCCGATTGCTCCTCTGGCGAGTTCCTGATAGAGAATCTCCGTGAACGCCGACAGGTCGAGAGATGCGGGATCCAATCCCTCCTTGGGAGCAGCCATCGCAAGGATGCGCGATGCTACACCATCGCTCAGGGCGATGTTGGTTGTCTGTCCAGGCCCCAGCGTCCCCGTCATCTCCATGGTGCCCGGGTTATTGAGCAGCAGGCCAGCGTGAATCGCTGTGGGGAACAATGCACCCTCATCCATGATCATGACTGCGACCAATGAGACCGGTGCCGTGATTCGCACCTCTTGGTTTCGCGATGTGTCACCTTGCTGGAAATCGAGTTCGAACTCCACAGGTTCCGACCATACGCTATCGTCGATGTCAGGGAACGGAACTGAGAGGTCCACCGGTGCAACACCAAGCCAGGCGGTATACTCGTCCGCATCGACCCCGGAAGGGGTCACGCTGATGGTGGTGAGGCCACCACCATCTGGCTCGACTGTGTACACAGGAATGCCCGCGATGGTTGTCTCCAGAGTCAAGCCACCACCCAACGATATTGACGCCTCGGTGGCGGCAACGAAGTTCAACCCGACGCCGGTCATCGTTTCTCCATCGTCTCGGGTGACCTTGGATTGCACGATGCTGATGTAGACACCAGGCAGGGTCGGTGTGACCGTTATGCCGACTTCGCCGTCGCTGCCAGAGGTGAGGATCTGCTCGTCCATCACCTCAAGAGGTCCATCGGTGATGAATCCGTCAATGATCTGCGCAGAGGGAGTGAATGATTCATCCGAATCAAGATCGCACCACCCTCCTTTCCTGTCCCAATCCTCGTAATATTGCTCGCCCTCATCGGAATGTTTCGCATATCCGTGATGAGGCTTGTAGGTGAAGTGATGCTCGGTGGTGCGAGAATCCTCATCGGTGTATATGACCGTAATATGATACTCGTTAGCATTCTCCCAATCCTCCTCGTAGTCGTGACCCTCCCATCCATCTTCTCGGTGATCCTCTTCGGTGTTGGTGTGCTCCCAGGTCTCCCCATCACCCCAATCAATCTTGATTTCGCTGAGTTCGGGCTTGTCATATTCGCCGCCTTCTTCGCCATCGATGCGGAAATTGCGGTATTCCCATCCAATGTTGGCATATGACCCACCAGAGCTGGCCCAGGTCTTTGCACAGCCGCTGGTACCGGGCAGCGGCACAACTTGCGTGAACTCGAATTCGAGTCCGGTGTCCGTGGTGCCGCTGGTCGTCACTTCGGCCAGACCGCCTTCGGATGGGAGTTCGCTGCTGGCCGCCCAGAAGCTACCCATTCCAGATATCTCGATATCATCCTCGATCATCGCCGCCTGTGGGTGTTCCTGCCCTTCCCTGTCCTCGCTGTATCGGTTGATCGTTGCACTGACGTCACCATCGAGGTCGCTACCGGTGTAACGACCCTCCAACTGGTTAGATACTGTGAGTTCGACCTCCCCTTCGGACTCGAACTGGCTGAGCGCATCCTCTGCGCGCTGGGGTGAGACGCGGACGATCGCTATGTCGACCTCGGCACCCTCGACGGGGCCAGACGCATCGTAGGAGAGTGCGGTGACGGTGTACGGAGCATCAACCGAGGTCGTCTCGTCTTGTTCGACCAACACCCCTACTGCGGAGACGACGAATATCTCATCGGTGCCTTCCCATAACATCGCTTCGAGCATTGATGGACGCAGTGCCTCCATGCGGAGCTCGGCGTTCTCGACTCTGCAGCCCATATCGGCACAGTCAGGTTCGTAGTTCTCCAGCGGTTGGGTGAAACTCCAGACGGTATCTTCGATGTGGGATGCCGTCAGGCGACCGAGGTAGCGCTGACGTTCATCGTCGTCCTGCTGGAGGACTGTGCTGACCGTGATGCCGTTGCTGTTTGTCATGCTCATCGAGAATTGCGAGGGATAGTCAGAATCATCCCATGGTCCCCAGAAATTGACTTCGATACCGAGGTCGAGCACGTTGGCGTCGTAGTCGGATGTGCTTACGTCGTACAACTCGTTGAAGATGATTGAACCATCATCTTCACCGCCTTCTTCACCAGCTTCTTCCTCATCTCCGTCGGGCGACCAATACATGTGGCGATCCGTGCCCGAAGCGTTCTCAATCCAATCTCCGAACTCTCCGACTGCATCGC
>JAKUTA010000084.1 GCA_022447885.1 Candidatus Poseidoniales archaeon
GGATGGGGGGCAGGTGCAGGTCCCCAAGCCACGCCGCCGGCTGCCGCCGATCCTGCGGCTGGGGTCGAGGAAGGAAGCGACCTGTCCAGCGCCTTGGCTGCGTTCGGCACGACCGAGACCGAGGAGGAGACCGAAGTCGTCGAGGATGCCGAGGAAGTGGCAGACGAGCCTGACGCTGTCGAAGCCGAGGCGGAGGGCGGAGAGGCCGTAGAAGACGACGGTTCCGTGGATGACGGCGATGATGATTCAGTGGATGACGCCGATGATGACGCCGAAGTGGAGACCGAATCCGACAAGCAAGCCGAGGTGGATGCTGAACCCGAATCGGACGAGGAGCCTGCCGACGAGGATGAGTCGGAACTGGGCGACAGCGAGGAGTGGGCCAGCGACTGGGATGATGAGCTGGAGGATCCGTGGGCTGAGTCCCAGGAGGATGAACTCGAGGGGGAGTCTCCAGCGCCCGGTCTTGGCCCGATGACCGAGGACGGAGAGTTGCTGAAACCGCTGCCCGGTACGCGTGCTGGTGAGTCGGGATGGTATCTTTTCCCTGATGGAAAGCCATCGCTGTGGGAGTTCCGTGCGGTCGGCTGGGAACTGGTTGAGTGACGAAATCGCAGTTTCCCCGCCAATAATGGGCAATTTTCCGACGATTTCATTACCTTGTAGTGTAATACATCCCTACGAGAGAGGTCTCCGGCCGCAGCAACGTCTCAGGGACTGGTGGGTGCATGGCTCCGATGTCTGGTGGTGGCGAGACACCGAGACTGGACGTTGGCTGCGCATCTGATGTCAGTAGGACTCATCCTCGTTGGGGAAATCGCCTGAACGCACGTCGCTGACGTAGTTCTGCACTGCGCTGGTGATCTCGTCGTAGAGTTGCATGTAGCGGCGCAGGAACCGTGGATTGAATTCATGCGTGATGCCGAGCAGGTCGTGCAGCACCAGCACCTGTCCGTCACAATCCGGACCCGCACCGATCCCGATGGTGGGAATCGTGAGGCTCTTGCTCGCCTCCGCTGCCAACTCGGCAGGGATCTTCTCGTAGACGATGCAGAAGCAACCGGCCTGTTCGAGGAGTTTCGAGTCCTCGATCAGTTTCGCGGCTTCCTCCTCCTCCTTGGCACGGACGGTGTAGGTGCCGAACTTGTAGATCGACTGCGGGGTGAGCCCGAGGTGCCCCATGACCGGGATGCCCGCACTCAAGATGCGCTCCACCCCCTCGACGACCTCCGAGCCGCCCTCGAGCTTCACCGCGTGCGCACCGCTCTCCTTCATGATGCGGATCGCACTGGCGAGCGCCTCCTTCGAATCTCCCTGATAGGAGCCGAACGGCATGTCCACGACGATCAGCGCGCGGTCGACCGCGCGCACCACGCACTGCGCGTGGTAGATCATCTGGTCGAGGGTGATCGGGATCGTGGTGTCGTTGCCCGCCATGACGTTGGAGGCTGAATCTCCGACGAGGATGACATCCACGCCGCCCCCGTCGACTATCTTCGCCAGCGAGTAATCGTATGCCGTGAGCATGGTGATCTTCTCACCGCTGGCTTTCATCTCCAGCAGCGTGTGGGTGGTCACCTTACGTGCCTTCCTCGCCACAGACATCGTTCTCACCCCGACTGGCGACCCCTCCAATCACACATCTCGCTTCAATGCGACGGCCCCCACGAAGGACCCGGATGGACGCATGTACGTCAGCCGAACAGGATGTACCCGCCCACGGCGAACATCGTCACGTCGACGATGGCGTGGGAGAGGTACGCGGGCCAGATCGAGCGGTAGCGCAGGTAGGTCCACGACCAGACGCAACCGCCCGTGAATATCCCGAGCGATGCGAGCAGGTTCGCCCACCAAGGGAACAACACGAGCATGGCGAGGGTGTGGTGCGACGTGAATGCCAGTCCGGTCAGCGGTACGGCCAGCCTGCCGCCGACCAGCCCCTCGATTTTTGAGAATATGAACCAGCGGAACAGGTATTCCTCCATCACCGAGTTGAACAACACCCACCACAGGAACACGGCCAGGTAGACCCATGGATTCAGCAATCCGTACGGCTCCAGCATGCCCCGGATGAGTTCTCTGTCGAGGTACTTGCTCCCGAGCAGGAACCACCCTCCGAGCATAACCACGCTGATTCCCACCCCGAGTGCTGCGGCCACCCCGAACCCGCCCGACTCGGGCTTCGACCACGACCGTTCACGCCCGTCAACCTTCAGGTGCCATGCGGCTGGCAGTCCGGCCTGCCACGCCTTCCCACCCAGCCACACGGCGGCTCCTGCCCCGCCAGGGAAGGCGAGCGCGGCGAGAATCGCCACGCTGGCGGCCGGTGCGCTGAGCAGCAGCGCGAGCAT
The DNA here is from genome assembly GCA_022447885.1 of Candidatus Poseidoniales archaeon. Classification (GTDB taxonomy): domain Archaea; phylum Thermoplasmatota; class Poseidoniia; order Poseidoniales; family Thalassarchaeaceae; genus JAKUTA01. Next base: position 2,352 of record JAKUTA010000084.1, read on the forward strand.
GTCCTTGACGCGCTGCTCCATCGGGCATCTTCGTGTGCGCGTGCCACTTGAGGGTTGACCCGGAGAGTCGCGCCTCATTCCTCAGAGTCGTCAACTGTCCCGTTCTCAAATGAAATCAGGAATTCATCGATGTCGATGACACCGTTGCCGTCGATGTCGACCTCGTGGAACAGGTTGCGCAGGTGGAAGTGCTCCAGGTCGGGAACGAGGATGTTCATGGCTTGGATGAACTCGTGCAAGGTCAGGTGGTCGGGGTGGTTCTTGTCCCACCAATCGTGCAACTTGCTTTCCCTGCGCGGGCGTCGGTGATGTCCGCAAGAGTGGAAGACCATCCAGCGCTTCTCTCTCTCGGATTGCTCAGGATTGGTCAACTCGGTGCGCACGGTGCGCCACGGGGTCAACATCGGATGCGCTCTTGACCGGCCGTAGGAGAAGTAGACGACCAGGCCGAGCGCGGTGCAGGCTGCGGCTCCCACGAGCGCTTTCTCGCCCATCATGTAGATGAGCAGCACTCCGCCGGCTATGCCGAGGATCTGGGTCAGTGGGTACAATGGCGACTTGAACACCGGTTTGTACCAGGAGTGTGCCTCGGATGCCCGGCGCAGGACGAGGACACAGGAGTTGACGATGATGAAGATCATTATCTGGAATCCCGAAGCGAGTTTGGCGACATCGTGAACGGGGAGGAAGAGGATCACGCCTGCCATCGCGAGACCGGTTCCGATGACCGACCAATGAGGAGTCTCGAACTTGGGATTCACATCTTCCAGGGCTTCGGGAAGGAGGTTGTCGCGTGCCATCGCGAACGGGTAGCGAGAGGCAGCCAAGATTCCGGCGAGTGCCATGGAGGTCATCGTCAGGATCGCCAGCACCGATGCCGTGATTCCAATCACCGGTCCACCGACACTGTTAGCGAACACGAACATCGGATCCTCGCGCGCTTCGCCATTCGAGACGTAGGCGCTCGGATCCACCGCGGCCATCATCATGTAGACGATTCCAGCGTAGAGTACGGTGCTGATGAACAGCGAGAATAGGATGCCACGTGGCAGGTTCTTGCCGGGCAACTTCACCTCTTCAGCGACCGCCGCGATCTTGGTCACGCCCGCATAGGACACGAACACGAAGGCGGCGGTTTCGGCCATGGATGTCCACCCATCTCCGAATGCACCCTTCCCAATCGGACGCATCCAGTCGGGATCCGCGGTCAGTGCCGCCCAGATGCAGAGTGCGACGAGGAAGAGGACGGAGATGGCGATGACGACGGTTTGCACCTTCTTGATCAACCTCACTCCGATGACGTTGATGGCGACGACGATGACCAGCAGCACAAGAGCGGCGAATTTCGCATTGAAGGTGATTCCCAGCAGCGATTCGATGATCCAGAGGTAGGCTGAGAAGCCGATGAGAGCGAATGCCGCCTTGAGCAGGAAAGAGGCCCACAGACCGAGTCCTGCGACAGTTCCGAACAGCGGACCGTAGGTTCGCTCGATGTAGATGTAGTCGCCACCTGAAGTCGGCATCGCAGTACCGAGTTCAGCCTTCGAGATGGCTCCGGGGAGCACCACCAATGCCGCAAACACGTACGCCAGCCACACGCCCGGCCCTCCGAGGTCGAGCATCGCCAGCGCGGGCAGCACGAACAGGCCTGAACCGAGCATCGCGGAGAGTGAGATGATGACAACCGACCAGATCCCGAGTTTACGTTCGAGCGTGTCAGAGATCAGTTCGACCTCTTTGTAGACGAAGTCGATGACGCCCGGGGGCATGGGCGGGCGACCGGAGAGCCGGTATAGAGCATACGGACCTGCTGAAGTGTCCGTTCACGGCTTGCGACGCCATTCGACCTTGGCGATGACCTTGAACTCGACAGCGTCCGGCGTGGCACGAGCCAAACTTAGGAGTGAGGTCAGACAGCGGAGGCGATGACCTTCAGTTCGACAGCGATGGGCGTCGGCAGGGCGGAGATCTCCAACGTGGTGCGCGTCGGCTGTATGTCCGCGAAATAATCACCATAGACGCTGTTGTAGCCGCTGAAATCGCGGTCCATGTCGATCAGGAAGGCGGTCACGTCGAGCACATCCCCCAGCCCCCTGCCGCTCGCCTCGAGCACGGTCCGGAGGTTCTCGATGCAGGCGCGGGTCTGCTCCTCGATGTCGTACTCCGAGGGATTCCCATCGGGGTCGCGGATCGCGCCGCCGGGAATGCTGTCGTCAGCCGGATTCCTCGGTCCCACCCCTGAGAGGTAGAGCAGGTCACCGACCCGGCGGGCGTGCGGGTAAGCGCCCACAGGCTTCGGGGCGCCCGGGACGTGGATCACCCCGCTCGGTCCTGCAGTCGGGGGGGCGTCGGAATCGTCCAATCTCCCCTTCACTCCGGCGGGCGCGTCCATGTCGCCGGAGACGAGGACGTCGCGGTCGCCGCGGTAGTACTCGACGTCGTCCTCGTCGAATTCCTTGTCACCTACCGACTGGCTGGTCGGTACGAGTGAGATCACCGCACCTCCGGCACCGTTCAGCGCTTCGTAGGCGTGTACCTTGCCGGAGTAGTTGTTGTGCTGCCCCATCACCGCCGCCATCCACCAGATCGGCTTGTAGGCGACCACCTTGGACACCCTGATCTGGCCGTGGATATCGCGGCTCAGCTGGCTGATGTCCTCCAGCCTGCCATCCGCGAAGAATTCCAGCATCTTGCGATTCCAATCGTCGTCCTTCTGGCTGTGGATGCGGTCCTCATGCGGCTCGATGTGCTCGGTGAACATGCGGTTCGACAGGCTCGAGACGACGACCACGACCGCCTTCTTCCCCTGCGCCTCCAAGGTGTCGCGCGCCGCCTTGCCGAGCACGATGGTCTCGGAGCGGTTGGCGTACAGGTTGCTCGACACGATGCACGCAGGAATGCGGTTGTTCGGATTCAGCAGGCTGAGCGCGACCACCGAGCCGGTGTCGATGGGGAAGCCGTGGTAGGCGACCGTCCGGGCGAACAATCCCCTCGCTTCGGCGGCATCTCGGTAGCCTTCAGCGAACTCCGGATCCATGCGGAACTTGTACGGCATGCTGCCGAGGAAGTGGAAGTCGTCGTCGACGTGCACCCATTCCGGCTCCGGGTGCGCCTGGATCTGGTGACCGATGATCGAAGGCCAGGTGGTCGAGTAGACCAGCAGGATGTCCGCACCGCTGAGCTCGATCTGCTCTCGGCAGTGGTCGAACGCTGCGCGCAGTCTGCCCCAGCCCTCGTTCTGTTCGTGCGCCAGCAGCGGTTGCGGGTGCGGCGGCACATGCACCCCGAACAGCACCGGTCCTTCGCTCACAGCACCACCTCGCGCCTCTGCTCGTTGGGGTCCCACGCAGCGATGACGTTGCCCGTGCCGATGACCGACTGGTAACCGTAGATCTCAGCGTTGTAGTCTGGATAGCCCATGGCGGCCATCATCCAGGTGAGGCCGCCGCCCTCGGTCTCGGCCATCGTCTGCTCGGTGAATTCGGGCATCAGGTCGATTACCTCGCGCATGCTTCCAGCGCGCATCAGATCGACCATCTACATGTCCCAGACGTACTGGCTGTGGTTGTAGATGTGCTCGCGGCTCATGTCCTCGGGGAGAGGTGCCTCTGAGGTGAAGTGCCGGTGG
>JAKUTA010000085.1 GCA_022447885.1 Candidatus Poseidoniales archaeon
GCCAGATCCTCGATGTCGTCCAAGCCATGCGAGTCGCACAGCACGGCCAGTCGTTGCGAGCCGACCTCGCCAGAGGCCATCTGGGCGTGGAGGTCACCGGCCATGTGATCAGGTTGGCGGACATTTGACAGGATGAACCGCCAGACGTCCTCGTTCCGCTCACCCGCCTTCATCAACTTGCAGATCGGGATCCAGAGCCCCTCCTCAAAGCAGTCCCGCCCACCGGCACCGATCCCGTAGCCACCGACGTCTGTGTGGTGGATGGTCGAGCCGAAAAATGCGATCAGTTCCGGGTGGTCGGAACCCTTCGGTGAACGCCACACCGGCACGAGCACCGTGACATCGAGCAGTTGGCCGGCCGTTTTGTACGGATCGTTTGTGATCAGCACGTCGCCCGGCACGAGGGAGTCTGACGGGAACTCGGCGAGCATGTTGGCTGCGCCTATGGCGAGGGAGTTGATGTGGCCAGGCGTGCCGGTCACCGCCTGTGCGACCATGCGGCCGCGACGATCGAACACGGCATTTGCAAGGTCGCCAGCCTCCCGGACAATGGGACTGAAGGCGGAGCGCTGGAGCGCACGAGCCTGCTCGTTCACGGTGGCGATGAGCGACTGCCAGAGGATCTCCAGTTCGATGGCGTCAAATCTGCTCATGCCGATCCCCTGGTGGCTATGAGGCTTCCGTCGGCGGCGACCTCCACCGACCATCCCGGCCTGATCACCGAGGTGGTCTCCCTCTCCTCCACGACCGCTGGCCCATCGAACCGCGTACCGGGAGCAAGTCGGTCGCGACGGTAGACAGGGGCCTCCACCGGCGGTGCACCTCGGTCGAACACCACGGGTCTGCTCACCACCGAACCGCCGTCGCCAACTCCTTCAGACTCGTGGCATACGACCAGGGAGGGTTCGACCTCTGCCGACTCGGCCGAGGCAGACAGCCTCCAGGTGACGGCCTCGATGCCCACATCCGGGATGGCGAGGCCGAAGATACGTCTGTACTCCTCCTCGAAGGTAGCCCTCACGTCCTCCATCGGTACCGTCCAGGAATCCCCCTCGTCCACCCAGATGGTGATCTCGTTGCCTTGGCCGACGTAGCGGGCATCGATCCCATACCTGTAGCCGACCGCGTTCTCGGCGACACCAGCCTCCATGAGCACGCGTCGGCCCTCGTCGCGGAGTTCTCCTAGCAACCCATCCCTCTCGTCCTCGTCTAGCCCGTCAAGTGGCCGGAGCATGGATCTGGCCAGGTCGATCCGGACGGGAGACACCAGCGTCCCGAAGGCGGAGAGCACGCTGGCATTGACCGGGAAGACGACGCGATCAGACTCCAGCAACTCGGCCACACCGCATGCGTGGACAGGTCCCGCACCACCGAAAGCCAGGATTGTCACCCCTCGGAGGTCAACCCCGCGTTCCACACCGTGCATTCGTGCTGCTGCAGCCATGTTCTGGTTCACGACCTCGTGGATCCCGGCAGCCGTTTCGACCGTCGACATACCCAAGCCATGGGCCACGCACGCCACGGACTCCTCGGACAGCGAGGCATCAAGTGGCATGTCACCGCCGAGAAATGCATCGGCGTCAAGCAGACCAAGCAGTAGGTCTGCGTCGGTGACCGCAGGAACGGTACCCCCCTGCCCATAACACGCCGGACCCGGCTCAGCACCTGCCGACTCGGGCCCCACCTTCAACAACCCGAACTGGTCGACGCGGGCGAGGCTTCCACCACCGGCACCAATCTCGACAAGGTCGACAGACGGAACCGAAACGGGGAACCCCGACCCCTTCTTGAACCGGTACATGCGTGCCACCTCGAATGAGTTCACGAGGTCGGGCTCGAACTGTTCGATCAGGGTCGCCTTGGCTGTTGTCCCGCCCATGTCGAAGGCCAGCAGCCGCTGCTCGCCGAGGCGGCGTGCATACCAGCGTGCGGCCAGGGCTCCGGCCGCAGGTCCCGACTCGACCAGGCGTATCGGCGCCTGCGCAGCTTCCTCTGCCGACACCACACCGCCGTTGGAGAGCATCATCAGGACGGAGCCCCCGAAGCCCTCTGCCGAGAGCCACTTACGGAGCTCGTCAAGGTACGGACCGATGACCGGCATCGTGGCGGCGTTGCAGGCTGTGGTCATCATCCTCGGGTACTCGCGGATCTGGGGGGATATCTCGGCCGACACACAAACCGGCACGCCGAGCTCCTGACGGAGATGGTCGGCCACGCGTCGCTCGTTCGAGGGGTTCACATAGGAGTTGAGGAAACATACTGCCACCGCCTCGACACCGCAGTCCCGAACTTGCGCTGCCAGATCAGCCAGGCCCTCCGATGACGGCCTACGTTCAACGATCCCCTGTGCTGTTGTCCGTTCACCGACCTCGAACGTCCGGTCCCTCGGAACCGGTGGATCCGGGAACTCGATCTGGAGGTCGTACATGTCGTAACGGTGCTCATCCCGGATGAGGAGGGTGTCGGCGAACCCCATGGTCGTCACAAGGGCGGCGCGACCTGTCTTTCCCTCGATCAGCGAATTGGTGATCAGCGTCGTCGCGTGGACGATCGGTGCGACGATCTCGTCCGGGCGCACACCTGTCCTCTTGAGCAGGCCGGTGATCCCACTACGTACAGCATCCAGGAGTGCCGCCGGCGTGGTCAGAGTCTTCTCCACCTGTACCGATCCGCTCACACCGTCGAGTAGCACGATGTCGGTGAACGTCCCTCCGATGTCGACAGCCAGCCGCCAGTCACCCACCTCGATCAGCCTGTCTCGTCCAGGTCGGGCCGCGGTGGCACAAACACGTCGAGGATCCAGCACTCCCCGTACACATCGTCGCCGTGGAAGATGCTGTCCCCGTGCCAGACACCGCTGCCCGCAATGTAGACATCGCCGGACTCCAGTACCGTCCTCTCCTCGGTGTCCTCTTCCTCGCCGATGCGGAAGTCCAGGGAGCCTCGAAACACGATGCCAAGTTGTTCGATGCCCTCGTGGCGGTGGATCAGCGACCCGGCTGCCTGGTCAGCGATTCGCCAGAAACAGAGTTGAAGCTTCTCGCCGTTGATAACCCGGCGCCTGAAGCCAGCACGATCGGTCTCCTGGAACGCACCGTCGTCCAGGAAGTACACGTAGCGCGGGTCGCTGGTCACAGATCTCCTTCAGATGGTTCAGATCAACTGGCTGAGCATTCGGCGCTCGACCTCGGCCAGGTGGTCTCCGGCTGCGAGCGCGGCACGCTCTCCGTCTCCGGCGAGCACCGCCGCGGCGATCTGCCGATGGCCCTCGGCTGAACCGCTGATGATCTCGTTCACCTGCCTTCGGTTGGCCTGGGTGTAGAGGAGCGATGCGAATGCCGGCGACTCGAACAGCGCCCGCAGCACCCGCCCGTAGAGCTCAGCGAGAAGCGGGTTGTTGCAGGCTGAGGCGATTGCGGCATGGAACCGGTGGTCCAGGTCCCTGAACTGACCTAGTTCCATACCGGGCTCGAACTCGTCGGCCAGTTCACCTATCTTGGTGCGCTGACAATCCGAAGCGTGGCGTGTTGCCAAGTCGGTCATGGCTATCTCTATGACCCGTCGCGTCTCGAACAACTCCCGCACCTCCCGCTTCAGGCCATCAGCAGGAGCCGACACGACCCCGAGGTACTCGACGACGTGTAGGCGGCTGTTCCGCCGTTCGACGACGCCCAGTGAGATCAACTGCTGGATGGCCTCACGGACCGTGGTTCGCGCCACCCCGAACTCGTCGCACAACTGGCGTTCCGCAGGCATACGTGCTCCGGGCTCGAAGTGGCCAGCCCGAATCGAGTCCATCAGCTGGTCGCGGACCTGCTCTGCGACGGTCGTGTACTTGATTCGCGTGAAGCGGGGGCGGGTGTCGTCGATCACTTCGCGGTCCATCTGGTCAGCCACCTCCCACCCGGTCCGCTCCGAAGCGTTCCGCTGCTGCATCCAGGTCCAGCGGCCTGATGATCGCCTCGGTCTCGGCTTCACCCCAATCGGCCTGTGGCACAAGCCACATGACCTCGAACTCCAGCCCATCGGGATCCAAAGAGTAGATACTCAGGTTTCCACCATGGTCACTTGCTCCAACGAGGGCACCGCAGGCATCCAGCCGACCTCTTAGGTCCTTCAACTCGGCAAGGGTCGCCACCTCCCATCCAATGTGGTACAGGCCCACGGACCCCTTTCCAGCATCAGAGTCGGATGCCCCCGGGCCCATGGTGAAGAACGCGATGTCGTGGTGGTTGTCGGACCTGGGGGCTCGCATGAAGACGAACCCGCCACTGGGATCCTCAGCCACCGTCTCGAATCCAAGGATGTCCGCGTAGAAGCGCTGGTGAACACGGGCATCGCGTACATACAACACCGCGTGGTTGAGCCGAGTGATCATCGCCGCTTCCGTGGGCTCCGTGGTCTGATGGTCTGACCATAGTCCGAAAGTCTGCAGACCGTCTAGGTGGACGGAGTTGTGCAGTGCAGTGCAGCGGATCGTGACCCGTCCGATGAGTTCAGCAGTGAAGAATCAGGCGCGCACCCATGATGTCGTCCTTGAGTTGGGCCACCAGGGATTCGACACCGTCGAAACGGCGCTCGCCGCGCAGGAAGTCGGCGAACGACACCCTGCAAAACTCGCCGTAGAGATCCCCGTCGAAATCGATCAGGTGGGCTTCGAGCAGGGAATGCTCCGCGTGGAGGTAGAACGTCGGGCGCCTCCCGATGTTTATCGCACAGGGATGGCTCGACCCGTCGGCGCGCTCTAGCCAGCCCGCGTAGACACCATCCGAGGGCCAGACACGATCCTGTGCAATGGGTATGTTCGCAGTAGGGAACCCCAGAGTCCTCCCCCGCTGTTCACCGTGGATGACCTCACCGCTCACCTGATAGGGCCGACCCAGCATTCTGGCTGCGTGTGCCACCTCTCCCCCCTGCAACGCGCGACGAATCGCCGTCGACGAGATCGACTCAAGAGTGAGTGGCATTTCCCTTACCGCGTCGACACCGATCACATCCAAGCCGTGGTCTGGTCTCATCTCCTGAAGAAACGCCAGATTGCCCTCACGACGGTTCCCGAAGTGCAGGTCGTGGCCGACTATGAGCACTTCAGCACCTACCTGACCAATGAGAACAGTCTTGGTGAACTCGAGGGCTGTTCGCTGCGCAACCACCTCGTCGAAGTCGATGAGGAACGCCACGTCGATACCGCACTCGCCGATCAGACCAAGACGGTCATCGAGGGTGGTGAGGAGAAGCGGAGCGCTCTCTGGTCGGAGAACCTGGGCCGGGTGCCCAATGAACGTGACTACCGCTGCCGCAATCCCGCGTCGCCGGGCCTCTCTCACCGTTCGACCCAATACCTCCTGATGGCCAAGGTGGACACCGTCAAAGGTTCCCAGGGTCACCGCGACAGGAACATCATGGGATCCGCCATCGCCGAGACGGTGAACCTTCATGGCACCCCACGCTATGGGCAGATCTCCTGACAGGGATACTCGGGCAGGGACCCGGACGCTGACAGGTTGCCGCGACTGCTACGACGGTAGGGTCGCGCGATGTCCCCAGACCAGTTCCCGGCCCCGCTGGATGCCGAGTCCCCGAAACTCGGATGCTGGCTGAAGGTGCCATCCACGGTCACTGCCGAGGCGGCCTCGCTTCTCGGATTCGACTACATAAGCATCGACATGCAACACGGTCTGGTCGACCGACACGACCTGGTACCGATGCTTCAGGCCATCCACCCACATTCGCCGCGGACAATCGTCCGGGTACCCGCAAACGACCCATCGGCCATAGGGTGGTGCCTGGACGGCGGCGCCACCGGTGTGATCGTCCCCCTTGTCAGTTCGGCCGCCGAGGCAGAAGCAGCCGTCAGGTCATGCAGGTACCCGCCGGCTGGCCACAGAAGCACCGGGCCGACCCGCGCGTCGCTCATCTA
>JAKUTA010000086.1 GCA_022447885.1 Candidatus Poseidoniales archaeon
CGCCGCGGGTCTCGTCGCGCTCAAGCGAGCGGCTGTTGCATTCTGGACACTTGACGGTGTCCTCTATCTGTTGATCTTCTGCCATTTTCTCATCACCATCACAACCTTGCACTCGTCTGAACAAGAGAAAGGTATAAGGGGGCTTCAAAGGGCCCTATTTAAGCGTTCTTTAATTTTCAATTGGGGATGCGTCATCATTCTAGAGGGAAACAATGAGGAGTTGCTGAGCGACCTGATCCTGACATTTTATGACGCGAGCAACCGCGTCTCCTGATCTTTCTGGTCTTGGCCACCCACGAAGCGTGATAAACACCGGGCGGGTCGAAATCCCTGCCCACAGGGCAGGGGTGATGGAATGAGCGAATCGTGGCCACCCGCCGAAGTTGCGCTCACACCGGGAAGGAGGGTACTCTTCCTGACCAAGGATCTCGAACTGATCCGCCGCCAGCTCTACGACGGGCTCGACCTGCAGATGTCGGACCTCTCCATCGACGATCTACTCGACGACATCAACACCGACGCGATCACCCCCGCCTGGGTCTGCTTCGACCACGACCCGCAGAAAATCGCCGAGAACGCCTACGCCGGCCTGATGCACGAGGGAAAGCGGGTGTTCGAGGCCCGGGCACTGATGGACGGCGGCTTCGAGGTGATCGTCTCTGGGCAGCGCAAGGGCACCGGTTCCAGCCGGGAGCCCGCGGCCCAGTGTGAACGATGGTCGGATGTACGAATCGTGATCGCGGCCTCGTTCGCTCCCATCCACGAGCGCAACAACATCAACCTCGGTCAGGTGATGGGTGACCACGCCCTGCTCGAGCGATTGCAAGCAGGCGAGCGCATCCCCCTCTCGGAATTCACTGCAGATTACGACCCGGTCACTCGGCTGATCCTCGAGAGCGGCGGCCTGTTCCCCTTCTCGGAGCGACTGAAATCCGGCGAGCTCGAACTGCCGACCTCATCGTCCGAAGAACTCCCGATGACGATGGTTGAGAAGATGATCACGGCCAAACTCGTGTCGAGCAACGGCCGCGCGGGGCATGTGCGACCGGGCGATGCGGTCATCGCCCAGGTGGACGGGGGATACAGCCACGAATTCACCAGCGCGCAGGTGCACGAGTTCCTGAAACTGGAGTACGGCGATGACTACAGCATCCCCAACCCATCCAAGTTCGCAGTGTTCGAGGACCACCTGCTCTACGCCACCGGGGTTCCGCGCTTCGGCAAGTTCGCAGACAAGATCGAGACCTTGAGGAGGATGCAGAAGGAGTTCCAGCAGCACACGGGACTGCGCGACTATTCGGCGGTCGGGGGAGTGAGCCCAGGAATCTGCCATCAGGTGGCGCGGGAGGAGTTCATCGATGTCGGGGACTTCATCCAGGCGACCGATTCACACACCTGCATGGGTGGGGCTTCCAATGCTCTCACCTACGGGGTGGGCTCGACAGAGTTCGCCAACCTGATCCACAACGGCTTCACCTTCGTGCACGTTCCCGAGTCCATCCGCTTCGAGCTCACTGGGGAGTTGGACCCCGGCTGCACTGCCAAGGACATCATGCTGCACATCCTGTGGAAGTATGCGCGTGACGAGCAGACGCTCGACCGCTCGATCGAGTTCGGTGGTCCGGGGCTGGCGAGTCTGTCGATGGACGAGCGGGCGACGCTGTGCAACATGGCGACCGAATGCAGCGCCAAGACCGGCATCTGCGAGCCGGACGAGAGGACCGTGGAGTGGTTGCTGGCGCGCAGGCCGGGAATGACCGCCGAGGACATCCGTGCGCGCTTCGTGCTGCCCGATGCGGGTGCGCACTATGACGGCGGAGTGCACACGATCGACCTCCACTCCATGCGCCCGATGGTCGCTCATCCGGGCGACCCGGACCGCGGCATACCTTCCGACCCGACCAACGGCGCGTACATCGACGAGCTGGGGGATATCCACATCGACATCGCCTATGCCGGTTCATGCACCGCCGGCAAGGACGATGACTTCGCCTACTACGCCCTCGTTGTGGAAGCGGCGCTCGCTGCGGGAAGGACGATTCCTGAGGGAGTGGAGTGCTACATCCAGTTCGGCTCGAAGACGGTCAAGGAGCTGTCCGCCGAGCGGGGCTGGACCGAGATGTTCGAGGCGGCCGGCGTGAAACTGATCGACCCGGGCTGCGGCGCCTGCATCGGAGCCGGGCCGGGTGTGTCGAACACGCAGGACGAGGTGACGATCTCGGCCATCAACCGCAACTACCAGGGAAGATCCGGACCCGGGAGGCTCTACCTCGCAAGCCCGTTGACCGTGATGGCGTCCGCCTTCATGGGGCGCATCGTAGCCTGGCATCCGGACATGTTCGCCTTGGAAGCCCAATCCACTCAATGATTCGCGTGCTGCATCCAGGTAGCCTGCACGGTTTCGCCGAACCAGCGTGTGCCGTTCACCTCCACGACGTTCAAGCGATAAGATGGCGATTCACAACAGATTCTCCATCTGTCGGCGAGCGTTGCGAGCCGAAGATGATGATATACTGCCACCGTCCCGTGGCTGTCTGCTGCTCGTGGGCCCCTCGTCATTCGGCCGAGGGAGGACCTTCTGGCAGGAGTTGAGCCGATGGCTGCCAGCGAACCCGGACCAAGGATGCAACAGGCGTCCATCAGCGAGTTCTTCGAGAAGAACAAGCACTTCCTCGGCTTCGACAGCCTGACCCGCTCGATCATCACCGCCGTCAAGGAGGCGGTGGACAACTCACTCGACGCTTGTGAAGAGGCGAGGATCCCCCCTGTGATCAACATCGAGATCCGCCGGGTGCAGGGGAGGAAGGACGAGCTCATCCTCACCGCCCAGGACAACGGACCAGGCATCCCGTACGCATCGATCGACAAGGCGTTCGGCCGACTGTTGTTCGGCTCACGCTTCCACACCATCAGCCAGACCAGAGGGCAGCAGGGAATCGGCATAACGGGCGTCGTGCTCTATTCGCAGCTCACGACCGGGAAACACACGCACATCATCTCCAAGGTGGCCGAAGAAGGGGTGGCCGTGCACGTGGACATCGGAATCGACACGAAGCGCAATCGAGCCTTGAAGAGTAACCACAGAAGGGACGTCTGGCTCGACGAACACGGTATTGACATCCCACATGGCGTGATGATCGAAGCGCGCATGAAGGCGCGTTACCAGAAGGGGAGCAAATCCGTCCACCAGTACCTGCGCATGACCTCGATCGTGAACCCGCACGCGGCGATCTCGTTCCGCATGCTCGACGAGGATGGAAGGGTCATCGAACAGGCATCCTGGCCAGCGGTCACCGAGAAGCTGCCCGCGCCGGTGAAGGAGATCCAGCCGCACCCGCACGGTGTGGAGATCGGCACCCTGCAGAGGATGCTCAGGGACAGCGAGCAGCGCAGACTCTCCGCCTTCCTGCAGAAGAATTTCAGTCGCGTACCCTCCGCACGCGCCCAGCAGATCTGCGAGATCGCAGAGATTTCAGACAAGGCCTCCCCCAAGCGGTTGAAGGGAGAACAGGTGCGGGCGTTGCAGGCTGCGTTCAAGCGAGTCAAACTGATGGCCCCACCGACCGACTGTCTCTCACCGATCGAGGACCTGCTCATCAAGAAGGGGCTGGCCAAGGCGATCGACTCCAAGTTCGTCACCACCATCACCCGCGATCCATGCGTCGCCAACGGAAACCCGTTCCAGGTCGAGGTGGGTCTCCTGTCCGGCACCGACATGCCCTCTGATTCACCCATCGAGGTGCTCAGGTTCGCCAACCGCGTGCCGCTGATGTACCAGCAGGGTGGCTGCCTGCTCACCAAGGTGATCGAGAGCGTCGACTGGCGGCGCTACGGGCTGGAGCATCCCGGCGGCCGGGGCATCCCCAAGGGACCGGTGGCCATCCTCATCCATCTGGCGAGCACGCATGTGCAGTTCACCAGCGAGGCGAAGGAGGCGGTCTCCGAGAACGAGGTGGTGTTCGATGAGCTCCGCAGGGCGCTGCTCGAGGTCGGAAGGAGCCTGAAGAGCCACAAGCGCAAGAGCACACAGCGCGCCAAGGCGCGTGAGAAGTTCGAACTGATCAACGACATCCTACCGGAGATCGCCGCCAAGGCGAGCCAGATCCTCGGACGGGAGGTGCCTGAACTCACACCGGTGATCACGAAGATCATGAAGGCGGTGTTCATCGAAGATGAGTTCACCTGGGATGCTGACGAGAAGCGCACCCAAGTGAATCTCGTGCTGTTCAACTACACCGCCCGCCCGCGCTCCTACACCCTGCTCGCCAAGTGGCCCGAGCGTGACGGCGTCGAGATCGTCGACGACTCGCACGAGGGACGGCGCGAGGTGTACGGCCTGCGCAAATGGAAGCTCGACACGCTCGAATCAGGCGAATCGGTCACTCTGCGCTTTGCCATCACAGGGCTCGAGAAGGACGAATGGACGGAGACCGAGGTGTTCTTCCGCGGTGCCGGCGACATCATCGGTGCCACACGCCTCGACGAGAAGATGCTCGACCAGATGCGCCGCGAGGAGGAAGCGGGGCTCCTGCAGATCACCGAACCGGAGTTCGAGGAGGCGATCGAGGCGTTCACCGGAGTCGCCGAGCGAGCGCAGGAAGCGGACGAGGTCGGAGCGCCAGAGGAACTCGATGTGGAAGACGAGGATGACGAGGAAGCGGTGCGCCAAACAACTCTCGAGGACGGATGGGGTGGCGGTGAATGACCGAGCGCAGGGAGCACAGCCGCGAGGCGGTCATCGAGGCACTGCACGGTGTGGCAGCAGAGATGCACGACCGCATGAGCAAGGGCGAATCCCCGACGATGAGCCTGCCGGTTCGCACCAAGAAGAACATCCAGTTCGACAAGCGGCTCGGGGTCTACAAGTACGGACGCAAGCGCACCGTGCGCGACGCCAGCAGCCTCGGGAGCGCTCGCCAACTGCTGCGCGCGCTGCACATCATCGAGTTCATCGAGGAGATGATCGAGAGTGGGAAATCTTCCACCCTGCGTGAGATGTACTACATCTCCGAGGGGTGGGGCAACGGCAAGTTCGGCTCGCAGAACGAGAGCAACAACCTGGCCGAGGACCTGGAGATCGTCACCCGCTGCCTGCGCGAGGACTTCCGGCTGCGACCAGAGGAGGACGGCTCGCGCATCATCGGGAACATGACCTTCAACGAACTGAATCGACGCGGAGAGTGGATGCGCATCAACGCCCGCGATGACGTGGGAGATTCCGGCTACGGCGTGCCGTACAACGTCGAGGCGGAGAAGATCGAGCTGGTCGAGCACGATGTGGACTTCATCATGGCCATTGAGACCGGCGGGATGTTCGACCGGTTGGTCGAGAACGGATTCGACGAGGATTTCAGGGCCGGCCTCATCCATCTCAAGGGACAGCCCGCCCGCTCCACCAGACGGATCATCAAGCGAATGAACGAGGAGTGGAACCTGCCTGTCGTGGTGTTCCTCGACGGTGATCCGTGGTCGTTCCGCATCTACGCCAGCATCGCCTACGGGGCGATCAAGACGGCGCACATCTCCGAGTATCTCGCCACTCCGTCCGCTGATTACCTCGGCATCACGGCAGACGACATCGGCGCCTACGACCTTCCCTCAGACGACCTGTCACCCAAGGACATCGAGGCGCTCAAGGCTGAACTTACGGACCCCCGGTTCTCCGACGGGCGCTGGCAGCAGTGGATCTAGGACATGCTCGAGATGTGCAAGATGGGCGAGCAGCAGTCGCTCGCCAAGTACGGCCTGGACTACGTCACCGACGAGTATCTCCCTGAGAAGCTCAAACAACTCGGGCTCGCCTGATTACATGGGTAGCGTTTGACTCGGCCCACTGAAAGCCCATTGACTCAACGATTCCGAGTCAAAGGGTGTTTTACGGGAACCCTTT
>JAKUTA010000087.1 GCA_022447885.1 Candidatus Poseidoniales archaeon
GGCGAGAGTTGATGAAGAATTGTCGGAAGGAGTCGGATGATGGAGAGTCTGGAACTCGTCCTGCTGCTGTTCGGTCTCCTGCTGATAGCCGCCCTGTACGCATCGGTTGGGCATGGGGGCGCCTCTGGCTACCTCGCCCTGCTCTCACTCTCGACATTGGCGTCGATGGATCCGGTGTGGCTGAAACAACACGCCTGGACCCTGAATATGGTAGTGGCCGCGATCGCCTTCTGGCATTACCATCGGGAGGGTTTCCACCTGCCACGGCTGACCATCCCGTTCATCGCCGCCAGCATCCCATTCGCATTACTGGGTGGATACCTCGGGGTTGGTGGCTCAGTCTACGATCTGCTCCTGTCCCTCACTCTGCTGTGGGCCGCCTGGCGCCTGTGGGGTGGTTCCTCCGCAGACTCCGCGGCTGATGTGGCCCTGCCCGATGCGAAAGCGGCTGTACCGGTGGGTGGGGCGATCGGTCTGGTCAGTGGGGTGATCGGAATCGGTGGAGGTATCTTCCTCACACCCGTCCTGCTGCTCAAGCGCTGGGCGACGCCGAAGCAGGCGGCGGCCACTGGTGCACTGTTCATCTGGGTCAACTCCCTCGCGGGATTGGTTGGTTCCTTCGCTTCCAATCAGATGCAACTCGAGGCACAACTGCTCATTCCATTCATCGCCGCGGTGCTGCTCGGTGGCTTGATCGGCTCGCGTTACGGCTCTGTGATGGCACCCGAATCGAAGGTGCGTAGATTGTTGGTGCTGGTACTCATCATCGCCGCGACGAAACGGCTGTTGGAGATATTCTTCTAGATGGGTGAGTGGTTCGAGAAGATCAGTCATCGAAGCCGACCTTGTCCTCGTTGCCACATTCTTCCTGAGCGCAGATGACTTTGTAGCGGTCTCGCTTCGGCCGGGGGATCTTGTTCATCGCGCCGCACATCCACAATTGATGCATCACGATATCAGGAAGAGTTTCCGTGCTGGCTTCCGCCGCCTCCTGACTAGTCCCGATGGTTGTCCACCCAATGTTGTCTCGATACTCGTCCTTCTTCTTGATGCCGCGGCTACGGAGTGTGAGTTTCATCTTCCGCTTGCGCCGCTTGCGCTTTCCCCCAGTGGCTGAGCGCTTCCTGACTCCCTTTGCAGGTGCTGCTTTTCTCACACGCTTCCTCGCCATCAGAACCAAGTCAGCGGAGATGAGACGCCCTATTAGACCGTTGGCACACTCTCTTCATCACTGTGGGAAGGTGAGTCAGATGGTGTATGATTCATGATTGTGCGGCATGTGAACTTGCACACCTTCCTTCTCCAGCAAGTCTGCGAGGGTGGGCCGAACGTCCGGATCACTGTGGAACAGGATGACATCCTTGGCATGGGTGGCTAGAGCGAACTCTAGCAGTTGCTTCTGGCCAGCATGGTTCGACAAGGCGAAACGGTCCACTTCCAAGGGGATGTCAGTGAGTTTACCGAATATCTGCAGACGACCGGTCTCTGTGAGCAAGCGACCACCGCTGCCCTCTGCCTGGTATCCTGTCAGGAGGATGGCGTTGCGCTGGTCATTACGCAGTCGATTCAGGTACCAGAGAGATGGGCCTCCATCGAGCATTCCACTGGTGGTGACGATCACGTCAGCGGACAGTGCCTTCTTGCGATCTGACTTGCTGCTCACTCGCTTGGACCAATGGAACGCCTCCTTCAATCCCTTGACGTCGTTGACGAACTCCGGGTGCGCGAGGAATGTCTTGGTGACTCGCTGGCCCATGCCATCGAAGTGCACGTTGAGCTTCAACTTGGACTTCCACAGCAGCATCAACACATCCTGGGAGCGCCCATTCGCGAAAACAGGGACCAGAGCAGTGCCGCCTCGTTCCACCACCTCGACGACGCGGTCGATGAAGCGCTGCTCTTCGGCGGCGCGTTCCGGATGATCCGAGTCACCATAGGTGGCTTCCATGAACAGGACATCTGCCTGCACAGGTTTAGCTCCTTGAGTTGTCGGAGAATCGCGCGTGTCGAAGTCCCCGGTCCAGAGGATCTTTCGGTCGGGCGTCTCGATCTCATACATCACCGCGCCCACGACATGCCCGGCGATGTGCGAGCGCCAGCGCCAACCACCGATGTCATTCCACACACCTGTGGGGTGAGACTGCAGGTGACCCAAGGCCTCCTCGAGGTCCCGTTTGTCCCAAGGTAGTGGATCACCCTCGATGCTGCTCACCTTGTACGAATCACGCCAGAGCATCTCGGCAAGGTCAGCGACCACAGGAGTGACATGCAGGTTTGTTCGGTGAGCTGCGACCAACCACGGAGCCATGCCGAAATGGTCCAGATGAGCATGGGTGAACAAGGCATCAGTGACTGAAGGAGCTTCGTCGGGATAGCGCGGGGGGTTGGATGGAAGGAAACCATAATCGATCAGCAAGAGGGTGCCAGCCGAGTCCTCGAGCACACAACCCACGTTGCCGACCTCATCTCCACCACCCAAGAAATGAAAGCGCAGTCCCCCATTCTCCACAGGTGAGGAGGGATAGCTGGTCATCTGACCAGGTGTGTAGAGAACCATCGTTATCGAACTCAAGCCGCGGCTCACTGTGAATGAACATTTGCAATAGGTGAAACGCACCCCCTTGTTTCCAGTAGAGAACAAGATGAACGAAACTCGAAGATCGTGATGACGCTAAATCTCACCTAATCACTATACTCCAAACGCGTCTTTACTTGAACAAGTGCTGCTGATGCCACACTCAACAGACATATTCGTCTTGCTGCTTTACCTTGATGATCATCTTCAGTGGAAATGAAGGGGTAGGTGAAGGTTGAAGCGAGCCCTCCCCTCCCTTCTTGATATGGCGAGACGAGAAGGTGACCTGTTCATCGTCGATGACGATCGCTGCTACGGCTGCGCCGCCTGCATCGCTCTCTGCCCGGTTGACGCTCTGACCTTGGAAGAGCTCCTGGCAATCGTCGACGAGCCGACCTGCACTCACTGCGAACTCTGCATCCCTGCCTGTCCCGTGCACGCGCTCGCGATTGTACCCCAGGAACAAGCAGATTCTGCGACATCCAGTTCAGATTGAGGTGAACATCGATGCATATCGCCATCGCTGGTTCAGGGTCTGCAGGCCTTTGCTGCGCGCACACGTTGCTTGACTCTGGTGTTTCAGCAGATCAAGTCACCCTGATCGATGCTCGAGCTGAAATAGGATCACCAGCGCACAAGCCAGGGTTGCTCAACCACAGTGATGTATGGCAACCTCGACTCTCTTCATGGGGACTCACTGACCAGGCATACCTCCACCCGATATCTTCCAACTCCATCGGCCTCAGACGAGAATGGCTCGAGAAGAGCCTCGCCATCGGCGCTGCGGAGAGAGGCGCGCACCTGTTCGTGAAGACCCGAATCTTCTCAACTGAATCTCTTGATTCCAGATGCAGGTTGATCTGCAGTGATGTCGGTGGTCTCGAAGGAGGTGTGTGGGAGGGTGATCTGGTGGTCAATGCGCTTGGGCGACCCCCCGCAGCACTGGCAAAAGACACGGACCATACTGTGCTTACATCCCTACCGGAATATAATTTGATTTCAATTGAAGAATCAAATGTTCCTATTGAATGTTCATGGAGTGGAAACATCACATCTGAACACCTAGAGACAACATCCGAAGCCCGCTCGTTCAAACGTGGTGATGGCACATGGGAGACTTGGCATCAGGGTTCACGCAGAGCACTCGATCGAGAATCATCATTGGAGGAATTCTCTGGTACCTTCTCCGAATTCGAATCGGCATGCGTCGATGCCTCACTCACTAGAGGTGTGGCACTGGCTCAAGCAGCGCTGGAGCGCTTGTGAGTGAAGGGCAATGCCAAAGGGTGACGCCATCTCGCCCACTTCGATGGAGCCTGTCAGCCATCCGTCGTTGCTTGCCTACGTTCAGGACGGCTCAGTGGGCGCGCGACACATCATCCTTCTAGATCCAGACGACCAGACTCCCGAGGTAGCCGCAGCAAGAGCGGTCGCAGCGGTGTCAGCAGGCAGTCGTATGGTGTTCGTCGGTGGTTCCACAGGAACCGATGATGACAACGTGCACGCCACGGTGCTCGCGGTCCAGGAAGCGTTGGAACTGTGCGCGTGGAACGCCAGCCAGGACTCGGGCCTGTCCGAGGATGATTGGAAGGTGCCTGTCGTGCTGTTTCCAGCAGGAGCCCATGCGCTTTCCCCACTTGCCGATGGAATCACGTTCATGATGCTCATGAACAGCCTCGATCGTCGTTTCATCATCGACGAACAGGTTACTGCAGCGCTGCCATTGAAGAAAGCAGGGGTATCACCCCTGTCGATGGGATATCTCGTGTGCGCGCCGGGGGGTGCGGTGGGTGAAGTGGGCAAGGCCGACTTGTTCCACGCTGATGACACGGACAAGGTGCGGAAGTATGCAGCGTGCGCCGAGTACTTCGGCTTCGACCTCCTCTATCTCGAGGCTGGCAGTGGTGCGGACACCCCCGTCTCATCTAATCTGATCCAAGCCGCCAGAGAGGCTTGCGACCTCACTCTGCTCGTTGGTGGGGGGATCAGGGATGGCCAGGCAGCCAGACGAGCAGTGCAGGCGGGTGCTGACTGGGTGGTCACGGGCAGTCTGACGGAGGAGTTCGATGACCCCGACGAGTTGCAACGAACACTCTCCGAGTTCATCACCAGCATGCGGAGCACATGAGATGACAGTCCTGCTGAAGTTGTTCATCGGCAAACTCCTCCTGTTGCTGCTGTGGGGTTTAGCCATCGCTGCTGGAGTCTATGTCTATCTCAACAACTACCCTGCAGAGGGGTGGAGAGATTGGGTTTGCTTGGCCCCGGTCGGCGGCCTGCTTTTCCTGCTCGTGGTGTTCGATCTCATCCCATCACTGGTCATCAAGATGCTTGACGTCTACCAGAATCGCTATGGATTTATGATGAAGTACGAAGAGGAAGATGACTGATGCTGTTCAGTCCTCAAGCTCATCGATGTCACGTAGTGCGGGGGGGGCAGTCCCTCCAGGGGATTCAGGTTCTCCAGTCGATTCCTCTTCTTCCTCACTCCCACTCTCTTTACGCCGGGATTTCATCTGCTCGTGCGCCTTCAGTACGCCCAGTGACTCTTGGAACGCGCTGCTGACGACCTCCCGTGTCCGCTCCGATTTGCGCATGCTCTCCACCTCGGACGTCAGTTGCTCGTGCATCTTCTCCAGTGCCGTCAACTCAGCTGTGCGGTCACTCAATCCCCCTTCGATGTCGCCCAAAGTGAGTTTCAACTCCTGGATCTGCTCGTCTCGCTCGAACACCTCGCGATGCAGTCGGCGTTCTCGACGTCGGATGGCTTCGTACTCTCGGTTGCGTTCGAGCAATCGTCGCTTCAATTCGTCTACCTGCTCAACCAGATAATCATGTTCTGCCGAGATTGACCTTGGACCTTCCATGACCCGCTTCAGTTGTGATTCGATTTCCTTGATGCGCAGGTCGCGAGTCTCGACCATGCCGCGGACCTGTTCGACCATGTCGCGTAACTTGCCGCGTTCATCCTCGAGTGCAGCCGCTTCCAGATCACTCGTTTCCAACCGCCTGTGAGCGTCGTCCAGCGCTCGGTTGAGTTGGCGCACTTCGTCGGCGGAGATCGAGGTGAGTCCCGCTTCCGCGGCTTTCTCAAGGGCATCCACCAACTGATCCAGTTTCGCTTCCATCTCAGCGATGACCTCGCTTTGTTCGTTGGTCTCGGCCTGCAGTGTGGTGTTTTCCCCCTCCAGATGGTCGATGCGCACGACGTCGTGCGAGGACGCCAACTCCTCCTTCTCGCGGTTCGCCTGGTCGACCATC
>JAKUTA010000088.1 GCA_022447885.1 Candidatus Poseidoniales archaeon
CCTCGTGTTCATGCGTCCCATCGGTGGCGAACAGGTCGGAGTGTGTGCGCAGTTGGAAGATCAGGAACAGTCCGTAGAGCAGCAGCAGCACCACGGCAGTGGCGTGAGAGAGCTTCAGGACGTTGGCGCTTAGGACATCGGCATCGCCACTCCCGGTCATGTGGTATGCGGTCGGCAGGATGAGCGCGATCACGGCCAGCAGCAGTAATGAGCCGTTGGCACCGACCTGTCCTGGATTGAACTTCTGCTCCTTGTGATGGATGCCACCCCACACGAACGACAGTCCGAGCACCAGCAGCAGGTTGCTGAGGATGGAGCCGATCAACGACGCCTGCACCACATGCACGAGCGTGGCCGCGGACTCAGGGTCACCGCTGGAAAGTGCTGTGGCAGCGGCGACGATGGCCAGCACGCAGATGATCAGTTCGGCGGCGTTTCCGAACGTGGCGTTGAGCAGGCCGCCGACCGACTCGCTGGTCCTGAGCGCGAACTCCTCGGTCGCCCGTCCCATCAGGTAGGCGAGCGGCATTATCGCCACCATCGAGGCGATGAAGGCCAGCGGCTGGTTGTGCTCCACCAGCGCTAGCCAGATGGCGACGGGTATCGCCAACAGCAGCCAGTTCATCTTCGACTCGCGCGGGTCGATGGCCGTCAGCACGCCAGCCCAGCGAATCGCCTCGCCGTCCTCGACCGGCTCGACCATGCCTGCGGCTCGCGTCGGACACTAAGTGAATGCATCGGCGGCCAAGAAACAGTGAACCGCTGGCCCATGGTGGCGGCAGTAGGCAATGACAGGGTTGCAGTTCGTGGTCAGTTCATGGGAGCGGCGGTCAGCGTCTTGGTCGAATCCACTCCCTCGATGGCCCGAATCTGAGTGATGACCACACTGCCGAGCATCCCGAAATCATCGCACACCAACTTGGCGTAGAGATCGTACTCGCCGAACAGCAGCATCGCCTCGACGACCTCCGGAATCAGTTTCAGTTGATGGTAGACATCGCTCTCCGCCCCTGGCTCCGCCACGATCAGCACGATTGCCGTGGCTGTATCTCCTCTGTTCATGTCACTCCCTCGCTGATTGGATGATCGAGGTCGTTCGGTATAATCATTCAGTCGGTGCGCAAGTTGATGTTCGGCGGCTCCACACCGGATTCGATGACTCCCCTGCCAGCGCTGCGCATCGCAATCACCGGCACGCCAGGATGTGGTAAGACGAGCATGTGCGAGGCAGGCCGGATCCACCTTCAAGAACAGGGCGAGGAGATCGCGGTGCAGACGGTGAAGGAACTTGCTGACGCCGCCGGCGCGCTGGGTGCCGCGGACACTGAGGATGGGGCCGCACCCATCGATGTCGAACTGCTGAGAGACCAACTGACCACCGACTGGAACGACGCTCCCAGTTGCGCGACCTTGGTGGACGGTCATCTCTCACACCTGCTGGCTGTCGATGCGATCGTCATCATCAGGTGCGAACCCTCGTTGCTCGCAGCCCGCAACGAGGCTCGTGGGTGGCCGGAGCAGAAGGTGACGGAGAACTCGGAGTGGGAGCTGCTCGGCGGACCGTGGAATGACTGGGAGGAGTGGGCGGACACGCCGGTGCTGGAACTCGATTCGTCAGAGGTGAGTCCCGAGACGTCATTCAGCGCATTGCTGGAATGGGCCGGCAATGGATTCAAGCCTGAACGCCCTGAGCAGAGCATAGACTGGATAGAACGTCTGCACGGTTGATGGGTGAGGAAATGGCTGTCGAGAAATTGCGCGCCCAGTTCACGAAAGTGCTCGACCCGTTGGTATCGAAACTAGGATTCGTCAATCCCAACCACCTGACGTGGAGCACTCTGGTGCTCGCCTTGGGAGCAGCCTGGCTCTACACCAACGCCGGCAGGGACTCGCAAGGTGGCTGGATGCTGCTGGGCGCGATCGGGCTGATGATGCTCGCCTCGCTGTTCGACGCACTCGACGGGCAGATCGCCCGTACTTACGGGAAGGCTTCGGATTACGGTGACTTTCTGGACCACACGATAGATCGTGTCGTCGACATCATCCTGCTCGTGGCCATCGGCCTCAGCAGCGCTTGGCTCGGTGATGATGTGTGGCTCGGCTATTCCGCCGCCCTGCTCACCCTGATGGGGTCGTACATGGGAACACAGGCACAGTCGGTGGGCCTCGGGCGGAACTACGGAGGTTTCAGCAGGGCGGACAGGCTGGTCGTCATCATGCTGGCGACCGTCGTCGCCGCCATCCAGTCGTTCCGCGGGGTGGGCGACTTCGCAGCAATTGACCTCCCCACGGGAACACTCGCCATCAACCCCCTTTCGGCAGTATTGCTGATCTCCGCTGCCGGGGGAGCGTACACCTTCCTCGTCCGTTTCCTCGCCTCGCGCAAGGGCCTGCTCGCGCGGCTCAACGCCTCCCTTGGAGGCGAATCCGAAGGCTGATTGTCGGAAACAGGGTGATTGGTGCCCATATCCGACGCAGATAACATCGTTGCGGCGTCAGCCTCATAACAACAACAGAGGCACACGACCGACGGGGGTTGAGCGTGCGCACTGCCAAGTCTAACTCTGTTCTGCTGTCCATTCTGTTGATTTGCATGCTGGCCGGGCCCATGGTCGGTCCTGCCTTGGCGGACGAAGGACCGGCAGACTTGCTACAGGCACAGGACATCATCGCGATCTTCGATGGAGCCAGCGAGACGACCACGGTGATCTGGCGCAACTACGACACCAACGACGGCACAATATGGACAAACATGACCAACTCCCGTTACCTGGTCTACCGCAGTACGGTCCGACTGAACGAGTCGATGGTGCTCAACAACACGGTGCTCCCGTTCGCCAACATCTCTGCCTGCCCCCCAACCACCGCTCTGAATGAATGCCCCATGTTGTGGCACACGGTACAGTTCCCGCTCGGACCAGGAATCAACGGTTCGTTCTACTACGGCGTCAGCACCATCCTGCCCAACGGCACGATCAGCGCGCTGATGCTCCCATTCGCCAGCCTGATCGATGCACCCCTGTACGAGTTCACGCACAGCATCACCGCGCCGTTCAACGTCAACGCCTCATTCGACCCGACGAGCAGCAGGACGTTGATTCAATGGATCAACCTCAACGAACTCTCGCCGGGAACCCTCCCTGAAGTAGGACCGCTCGCTTACGATATCAACGTCTACCGGCACACAGACCCTGCCAACCGCTCATCCTGGGCCTCGTTGGGGATGGGTGGTAACAGGGAACTGATCGGTATGCTCGGTGCAGGAAACAACTCGTTCACCTTCACCGTCCCGCCCGGCACCGACCAGTTGACCTACTACTCGGTCACATACGGCCTCGGGGGCTACGAAGACACACGATTCCTCGGCTCGAACACGCTCGATCCAGAGTGGCCTGTGTGGGAGGACAACGTCGCCCCGGGACTGCTGACCGGAGGGGTCACCGCCGAGTTCCAGGACGAACCGGTGGGGGGGACCGGGAACACCACCATCACGTGGAATGATCTGGTCGCGGAGACAGACGGCACCTACCACGTCTGGCGCTCAGGCAGCATGTTCAACAACACCACGGATCCGTATGTCGAGCACATCGCCGCCGTGGGCCCGGGGGTGGGCTCCTACGTCTACGAGGTCGAGAGAGGCACGCTCGGCTATGCATACTACGCCGTCACGCTGTCTGACGGCCGTGGCAACCACAACGACTCCATCACGTCCCAAGTCATCGGCGGCCCGGTGCTCGAGGACGCGTTCACCTACTGGGTGGCTGAGCCCACCAACGTGCAAGCGGAATACCTCGGAGGAGGTAAGACGAGAGTGACGTGGATAGACCAGGTGGGTGCGGAAGGAGAGACCTATCACGTCTGGTATTCGAAAACGAAGTTGAGTGCGAGCAGCAACCTGTCCAACCCAGATGTGGCGATGCTGCTGGCCACCGTGCCCGACGGCGTGCAGCAGGCGATCGTCGACACCCCCCCAGACGTGGAACGCGAGGCGTTCTACTGTGTCACCTCCGAAGCACGTTACAACCACCTGAACGCCACCTTCGAGAGCACCGATTTCGTGCAGAGTTGCATCGAACTTTCTGTGTTCGAGGACACGCAGGCCCCGACTCCCGCGCAGCTGGCGCAACCACAACTGCAAGGTGCCCAGCAGAGCGTGCTCATCAGTTGGATGAACTCACTCGAATCGGGTGAATCATACGACATCTACCGACATCTGGGCAACCCGTTCGCAAACAATGAGTCGGGCAACATCACTGATGACCCGGGCTGGGAACTGCTCATCGCAGACTACACACCCCCAGACATCGACGTGACATCGGTGCTCGAGGTCTACCTCTCCGAAGGGCTGGACCGCTGGTCGTGGTACGCGTTGACCGTCACCGACAGTTGGGGGAACGAACGCCTATCGCTCACCAACCGCTCAAACGTCTGGCTGATACATGAGGACACGACCGCGCCGCAAGCCGAGATCGCCATCAATGGATTCCCTGGCGGCTCTCTGCAGGTCGCGGACCACCGACTGACGATCGATGTCAGCGAGCCAGTCCAAGAGCACCCGATCATCGTGGTCACCACCGCTGATTACGACCCCAACCTCGGCATAGGCATCACGTTCACTCCAGCAGGGGAACTCATCCGCGCCCAATCGCTGCTCGGCTCCACCTCGCGCTACTACTGGGACTTCTCCATCGTCTCAGGAATCGACACCACCAACCTGACCGTCTCGGTCACGCTGATCGACACGGTCGGCAACTCGAACACCATTGTGAAGTCCGACTGGGTCATCGATGCCAAGCGCCCGACCATCGACCTGTTCTCTCCCTCGGCGGAGAGCAGGTACCTCTACGGAGACAACGTCCGCGTGCATGGGGTGGTCAGTGATGATGTCGGTCTGCTCGAGGTGACGTTCCGCTTCATCGAAGTGAAGGATTTCGGCTACGAGAACTCGTTCGAATGGGAGTTGGTGACGGATGTCACTCCTGGGGACGCCGACCCGAACACCCTCGTGTTCAACATGCGCGAACCCTCTGCCACCTTCCGCATGGCCGGGTTCCACCGACTGGAAGTCAAGGCGGTCGACCTCGCCGGCAACGAGCGCGTCGCACAGACGATCTTCTACGTCGACCACTGCTATGAGAACATGAGCGGGTTCACCATCTGCGCCAGCGGTGATGACCCGATTGCGGGAGTTGGGGAAGAGGAGGATTCGATACCCACACTCCAAGACCCGCCGTACATCATCATCATCATGCTCGCCGCGTTCAACGTTCTCATGCTGTTGTTCGCCCTCATGATGGGCGTGCTCGCCAGCCAGGACCCGCGGCGTAAGGCCCGCGGGGACGAGGAGGGAGAGTTCGGTGAGGAGGACGATTGGATGATGGAGTTCATGGGCAGCGGAGACGAGGTAGGTGGAGTGGCCGACCTGCGTGGTGACCTCGACCACGCGCCCGAGCGAGACCTCGACGCCAGCAAGGCGCTCGATGATGATGAGGAGGACCCGTTCGCCCAAGAGACCACGCAGACTAAGCGGCGCAAGAAGAAGTCCAAGAAGTCCAAGAAGAAAGATATCGAAGACGAGGATGACGACGAGGATGACGACGAGGGAGACGACGAGGATGACTGGGGCGACGAGGACGACGAAGATGAGCCCGCGCGCAAGAAGAAGCCCCAGAAGCGCGGGAAGAAAGGCTCACGGCGCCCCATCAAGCGCAAGAAGAAATGACGCCGCGTCCTCTCCCAATACACCGGAGCGGTAATCCCCCCGCGGATGGTATGGAGCCTCTGGGGGGGGCGCGCTGTT
>JAKUTA010000089.1 GCA_022447885.1 Candidatus Poseidoniales archaeon
AAGGCCACCTTCGGGCTCCACGCCTTGGTGATCTCGTCGTCTGGATGAATGAGGTCGATGGTGTGGAAGTCCGTCGTCTTGAAGTCGGAGAGGTCTATTCCCCACGCAGCCAACTCGTCCACGAAATCGGAGTCGCTCGTCCAGTTCTCCAACCCTTGGAAGTCTCCGTCGAAACGCGCTCCGGAGTCATCGCGGATGTCGTGCACGTGCACCTCTCGCCCAGCATCCGCCAATATGATGGCCGCCGCCAGTCCCGAAAGGCCCGCTCCCATGATGTGGACGGGCTCAGTTTCTTCGGCTGCCTCATCGCTGGACATCGGGTCGGCGACTGTCGGTGGCTGCATCAAGGGTTCGCTGGAGTGGAGGCGCCCGCTCGCCGACGGATTGAAGCGGGTCGTCCTGCGCTGCTGCTCTCGATAGGCATGGCTTCAGCGTCCCGGGTACACGTCGAGGTCGCCATCGAATCGCTCGACGTCGAAGCGCTCCGCGGCGCGCTGGACCTGTCCGGATGCGGCAGCGTCGTCACCTTCGTCGGTGTGACCCGCGCCGTCGCTGACGGCGTCGAGGTGAAGCGGCTCGAGTTCGACGCTTGGGAGGAGCAGTTGCCGGGGGTCCTCGCGGACCTCGGGGAACAGGCTTGTGCGCAGTTCGGCGTTCATTCGGTGGCGCTGGCCCATCGGACCGGAGTCGTGCTCGCGGGCGAGCCGATCGTGGCGATCCACGTGGCGAGCCCGCATCGCGCCGAAGGATTCGCCGCCTGTGCGTGGCTCATCGACGAACTGAAGGCACAGGCTCCCTTGTGGAAGCGTGAGGTCAGGGTTGACGGAGCCGTGTGGAAGGCTGGACTCGGGTGAGTGCATGGACAAGGAATTCGAGGCACTCGTGAACATCGGAGGAAAGCCGGTGGTTCCGCGCGAGGCGACCGCGGAGGGATTCATCAGGTTGCAGCCCGCGACCCTCGACGCCATCCGCGAAGGTCTCGTCACCAAGGGAGATGTGATCCAGGCTTCGACCATCGCTGCCATTCAGGCTGTCAAGGACACCCCGCGCATCGTCCCGCACTGTCACCCGATCCCGCTCACCGGCTGCGATGTTGACTGGAATGTCGAAGACGATGGTCTGCGCTGCCTCGTGCGCGTGCGCGCCGAGTGGAAGACCGGCGTCGAGATGGAGGCGCTCACAGGGGTGAGTGCCGGTCTGCTATGCGCTTGGGACATGGTCAAGTCGTTGGAGAAGGACGACGCCGGTCAGTACCCTTCAGCGGTGATCGAGCAGGTGCGCGTGCTCGAGAAACGCAAAGGCGAGTGAATCGTCAGGATTGAAGCCTGATGGTCGCTCGCCAGCGACATGGCAGGCGTAGCCGACCTCGGTCCGCACTTCCTGCGCGCCTGTGAAGCGGCCGCCATCGCCGCCGCCGACTGGAGGGGCCGCGGCGAGCGGAAACTGGCGGACGGAGCGGCTGTGGAGGCGATGCGCGCCGTGTTCGACACGGTTCCGTTCGATGGCCGGGTGGCCATCGGGGAAGGTGAGCGGGACGATGCGCCGATGCTGTGGATCGGTGAGCCGCTCGGCAGCCTGCAGGGAGTCGAAGGAGCGCTGCAGGTGGACATCGCCGTCGACCCGCTCGAATGCACCAACCACGTAGCCCTCGATCTGCCCAACGCCATCGCCGTGCTCGCCGCCGCACCCCGTGGCGACCTGCTGCATGCGCCCGACTGCTACATGGACAAACTCGCCGGGCCCACGGAGGTGGTCGGAGAGGTGTCGCTCGAAGCGGATGTGAGCTACAATGTCGAAGCGGCGGCGGCCGCCCTCGACAAGCAGGTCCGCGACCTGCGCATCGTGGTGATGGACAGGCCACGCCATGAGGAGTTGATCAAGACCCTGCGTGGACTCGATGTGTCGGTCCCGCTCATCGGTGATGGAGACGTATCAGCCGCCCTCGACGCCGCCGACCCGACCAGTGATATCGACATGCTGATGGGTATCGGAGCTGCACCTGAAGGGGTCATCACCGCCACCGCGCTGCGCGGCCTCGATGCTCACTTCGAAGGTCGGTTGGTGACCACCACCGAGGACCATGAGCGGCGGGCCAGGGAGATGCTCGGCGATGATGTCGATCGCATCTGGGGGCGAGACGACCTCTGTTCCAGCGAGGACGCCCTGTTCGTCGCCAGCGGGGTGTGCAGCGGCTACCTCCCGGGAGTCGAGAAGGTCGGGGACCAGGTGGCCGTGCACTCGGAGATCATCGACGTGGCCGCTCGCAGCCGCCAGTATGTCTCCTCATATTACTGAATTTTCCAATTGGAAAACGTCAATCACAACGGGAATCTTCGTCGAGTTTAGGCGGGCATCTCTCATCGCCGAAGGAACAGATCACGCAGCAATCCCCGGCGAGCGGCTTCAGCAGGTCCTGGCAACCCGAGCATTCGTGGAAGAACAGACAGGACTCCGTAGGAGCCTCTACCTCGTCTGCCTGCCCGCACTTGGGGCAGGTGATGGTTGCCATTGGATCACTTTGCCTTTGGGCAGGTGCGCTTGTTGTGTCCGCGCCTCCCGCACACTCCACACTTGCGCTTTCCCTTGCGATTACGCGCCATTCTCACCACTGCCCTGTCAGGGTGCAATGCTGGACAGGTGCGGCGGTTGTGCCCGGATTGGTCGCAGTGACCGCAGACGCGCTTGCCCCGCCTGCCGCGCCGCGGTTGGACCCGGTCGGGATTGAGCACTGGACAGGTGCGTGAATTGTGCCCTATCTTCCCGCATCCGCCGCAGATGCGCCGCTTACGGCGACTCGACCTGCGCTTGGCCGCCTTATCCGGGAAGAGTTCGGGACAGGTGCGCTTGTTGTGGCCTGTTTTCCCACATTCCCTGCATGTCCTGCGCTTCGACCTGCCGCCGCGCGCTCGTCTCTTGGCCGCCTTCTCAGGATGCAGGTCAGGACAGGTGCGCACGTTGTGCCCCACATCTCCACAATGACCGCAGATTCTCATTCCACGCCTGCGTTTGGCGATTGAGATGCGACGTTCGGCCGCTTCCGGATTCAGTTGGGGGCAGGTGCGTCGATTATGCCCGGGTTTGTTGCATTCACCACAGATTCTCGGAGCCATCATGATACCTCTCGGGGTTCTCGGGATGCTTGGTGCATTATGTATAATGTTTCGCAATTAACAAGTCGTTTTAGTTTGCAATAGTTATCATAACAATCCAATAATTTTCAGCCGGGCTATTTCGGGGACGATTAATTGAAGTCACGCCGCCCGCTCGCGAGGGAGGAGGAGCAAGCATGGACACTGAGGCGTTGGAGCGAACTGCGAGGAAGATCGTCGCACCCGGCAAGGGGATTCTGGCAGCTGACGAGAGCACACCCACGATGGGCAAGCGGTTGCAGGCGGTCGGGGCCGAATCAACCGCCGAGAGTCGTCGTTTCTATCGCGGGCTTTTATTCACCACCGAAGGGTCAGAATCAGCGATCTCTGGAGTCATTCTGTACGACGAGACGATTCGCCAGTGCGGAGACGATGGCCGACCTTTCCCGGAGATCATGCATAGCCGCGGGATCCTGCCGGGCATCAAGGTGGACACCGGTGCCAAAGAGCTCGCTGGCCACCCCGGTGAGAAGGTGACAGAGGGACTCGACGGCCTCAGGGAGCGCTGCGCCGAGTACTACCAACTGGGAGCGAGGTTCGCCAAGTGGAGGGCGGTCATCACCATCGGGGACGGCATCCCGACTGACGCCTGCATCTCGGTGAACGCGCACGCACTGGCCCGCTACGCTGCCATCTGCCAGGAGCAGGGATTGGTTCCGGTCATCGAACCAGAGGTGCTGATGGATGGTGAGCATGACATAGACACCTGTGCCGCCGTGACCGCGCGGACACTCGAAGCGACCTACGCTGAATGCCATTCACAAGGGGTTCACCTGCCGGGCACGTTGCTCAAGCCGAACATGGTGCTCTCGGGGTTGCAGTGCTCGACTCAAGCCGGTGTCGACGAGGTCGCTCGCCGCACCGTCGACTGCCTGATGGCTCATGTTCCTCACGATGTCCAGGGAATCGTATTCCTCTCGGGTGGACAGTCGGATGAACTGGCCACCGCCCACCTGAACGCGATGAACGCGCTCGACGAAGAGCACCCTTGGGAACTCTCCTACTCGTACGGTCGGGCGCTGCAGGCGTCCGCGCTGCAGGCATGGGCTGGCAAAGTTGAGAACTCGGCTGCGGCGCAGGCGGCTCTGGCGCACCGCGCGCAGATGAACAGCCTCGCTCGTTCGGGGGACTGGTCGCCTGAACTTGAACCTTGAAGGCTCATCCAGATTCGCTGTTCCTCCTTGATTCAGGACTGGCTCGGTCTCCCGAAGGTTATTGATACGTAGTCTCATGGCCGGCCGGTCGATGATGAAGCCCTCTGCACCTGACGCGTTCGCCGACATCGATATGGATGATTACATGACGGTGCTGTCGATCATAGCCAACGCGGACTCCGTGCTCCGGCCGGAGGAGATGTCCTTCTTCGAGTGGCGCATGGGGCGCATGCTCATCAATCCGAAGTTGCGAGTGCAGTTCCGCGCACTGCTGCGCCAGGAGTTCGACATCGAGGAGACGATCGCCGACATGGACATCCGCACTCTCAGGCTCTCCCTCAGGGACGGCATCTTCCTGGCCGCCGCCGATGGAGAGATCCATCCGTCCGAGGTGGACGCAATCCGGATCATCGCCAACCAGGCCGGAGTCGACTCCGACCGTCTGCACGAGATGTGGGAATGGGTACGGGATGGGATGGAGTGGATGGCGCAGGGCCCTCGCTTGCTCGAACTTCCGCTCAAGGACGATTGAACTGCGATCCGGACCACTCGACGTCAGACCGACCCTGAACCGCAGATGGACGGGGAGCGCCCTTCGAGGCGGGTTCAGCCATACATCGGGTTGAATTCGACCTTGACCGAGCGATTCTCTTCGAGCCGGTCGATCAACTCCTGCTTTATGCCGCCGACCTTGAGATCCGCTTCGCGACACATGTCCTTCAACTGGCTGCAGTTCAGGTCGTTCAGGTCATGACGCGTTCGCTTCTCTGAATTCGAGTGGTGTTTCTCCAGACGAGCGATCAACTCCTGTTTACGGCCGCCGACCTTGAGACCGGCTTGGCCCAGCAGGCCCTTCAGTTCCTTGACCACCAGGATGTTCAGGTCCTTGCGTGGCTGCTCGCGTGCGGGTGCAGGATTTGGGAGAGTGCCGAGTTCGGCGGAGGGGTGGGTCTTGGAGTTCCTCTGCCGGAAGTTGTTTCTCCTCTCTTTGATGGCGTTTCTCCTCTTTTCCATCAGGTCGAACGGAATCGGATCGCCTCGTGCCCAGCCGGGTTCGTGCTCCTGAACCCAGATCACGGTCGCCCATTCACAGATGTCGTAGCCTCCGGAGAGAATGCCGCTGCGCTTGATGTAGCCTACCTTCACGATGTCCTTGTCCTTTGACAGCACGTTGCCCAGCTGCTGGCTGGTGGTGCCGTGGCGCATGGTGCTGTTGATGTGCTCCAGGATCTCCGCTGTGTTTCGCGGGCGGTCTGATAGGAATTTCTTGATATTCTCTCGGATTCGTACTGTCTTCATGCTTCTTCCTCCTCCTTCAATCAGGTCTCAATATGTGCCGCGTCCAGTGGTCAACGCCGGCTGAACCGATGCACCTATGTCGGTGATATAACCGTTGCCACAGACGAACGTCGTTAGTTACGGAATGTGACTACTTTAT
>JAKUTA010000009.1 GCA_022447885.1 Candidatus Poseidoniales archaeon
CAAAGGTGCCTCCACCAGCCGAATCTACGTCGATACACGCGAGATGAGTGTCCAGGCGAGAACTCCAGCCACACTCGACGACCTCACAGCGATATTCGAGATTCAGACGAGCGGTGAGGCGGGCGAGGATAACGCCGCGCAGATGCAGTCGGCCATCGTCCACAACCAGCAGTTGTTCACCTACTGGACCAACTTCGATGTCTGGGTCGACTACGTCACCCTGCTCATCTACATCATCGCCGATGTCTCCGTGCTGGCGGGCATCGTCCTGCTGGTCCGGGGAGGGGACCATGCGCATCCAGATCTAGAACTCGAGCCGGACATCACCTTCGGCGCCGCCGGGGAGATCGGCGATGCCGGCGGTGGGGCGAGCGACGACGTAGGTATCGGAGATGCCGGCGGCGGCGAAGTCAGCTGACGTCAGTCCATGTTCCGGGAGAACCCTCATCTATTCACCAGGTTGTAGAACCGTTATGGCAGAGCAGTCTGATGACCGCAGCAGGTTCAGGAACATCGTTCGACCGCAACCAGCACAGCAGTCCGCACAACCGGCATACCAGCCTGGGATGACGGTGGAGCAACCGGCGGGAGTGCCGCCCGACCTCGATGCGGCGAAGGCGGGAATGGTCGTCTCGGTGATCGGTGGCGTCATCGCCATGATGTTCGCCATCGGGAAGTTCATGACCAGCGAACTCGACAGCGACATGGCATTCCTCTACCTCGGTGCGGGAGCCTTCCTGCTGGTCGTCCTCTCGGGGGGTTTCGTCGAACTGCAGTTCCGCAGGCGCGGCGCCATCTCGATCATCCACGACTACGTCCTCGGGTTCAGCCATCTGTTCGCGGTGCTCGCCGCCTTCTGGATCAGCCGCTGGGCGATCTGGTTCAGTTGTCCTGATGTCCCGGATGACGGTCTCTTCTGCCATGGTGACCCGTTCGTGGAGGGATGGATGCCCGCCGAATGGGCGGTACTCGTCCAGGCGGTGGTGTTCGTGCTCGTCGGCCTCGGGCAGTGGCGCATGAACCAGCGTGTCGGTGCGGGTACGCTGCCGCGTCTGGTGACGGTGCTCTCGCCGCTCGTCATCCTGCTCGTGGGGGCGGCCATCTGGGTCGACTGGTCCGACGGCACCATCCCGCTGCCGTTGCTGCTCAGCGCACTGGCGCTGATGGGCCTCGGCATGTGGCTCGGAGCGGCGTCCGACCGCGCTCCGCTGTTCCTCGCCAGCGCGCTGCTCTCATCGGTCATCCCGCTCGTCTACGAGCACATGGTCGGAGGGGGAGCCGGACTCTCGATGCTGCCGATGGTGGTCCTGATGCAGGGGCTGTTCGCCTCAGCGAAGGGGCTCTCCCGCTCGATGATCCAGCACGGTTCCATCCTGCTGGTGCTGTTCGTATTGGCGGCGCAGTTCATCGCGGTCGTCTCAGATCTGCCATTCGTGCTCGTCAATGAGATCGACCTCCCGCTGCTCACGCTGCCGCTCGTCCTCTGGTTGTCGCTGCTCATCGGCTACTTCGCGCCGGTGCACATGCGCCGCGTACCGTGGATGCCCATCGGGCTCGCGGTCGGGCTCTCGTTCCTGCCCGCGCCCGGGAGCCAACTCGCCTGGTCGCTGGCCCTGCTCGCCTTCATCTACATGCTCACCCGGCCGCAGACCCGTCGCTGGGTGGCTGACTGGACCTATGCGATGCTGGCCACGTCCTGGTTCATGGTGGATTGGCTCACCTCGTTCGGCGGACCGTTCGGGGTGCTCGAACTCGACCCGTTCTTCCTCGTGATCCCGCCGGTGGCGCTGCTGGTGCTCGGTGAGACCGCTTCTAGGAGCGGGCGGTTGTCGAGAACACCGTACCATGCGGCGGTGGTGCTGACCTTGCTCTCGCACGAGATGCTGTTCGGCTCAGGCTGGCTGCTGCCGGTCGGATTCTGCCTGTTCCTGCTGCTGGTGGTGCTGCGGCAGGCGATCAACGTGAACTCCGTCGCTGAGGATGACCATGGTACTCGACGCGACATGTCGATGATCGTGCTGCTGGCTGGTGCTTCGATCCTGCTGTTGGAACTGTTCGGGAGACTGGACAGCGGATTCGGTCCGCGGTTCGGACTGGAGGGATTCGGGGTCGAGGCGCTGCTGCTCGGTGTCTCGCTGTACGCGCTCGGGCGCCACCTGCGCGTGCGCGAACTCGATCTGGGTCACCTGTTCGGATGGATGGTGAAGTCAGGGACAGCCGTCACCGAGTGGGATCCCACCACCGGCACCTGGGCCAAACGTTCCCTCCCTGCGACGGACAGGTTCGAGGGCACCACGTGGGGCGCGGCGATGCGTTCGAGCCTGATTCTCCCGCTGACGATCTTCTCTGTCGCCGCTTCCGGGTTGACCGAAACCTGGGCGGTGGCACTGCTGCTGCTGCCGGTGGCCGTGCTGATGCGCGAGGTGCTGTTCGAACTGCCGCGCAACGATGCGACGCGCGCTGGCGGCGCGTGGCTGCTGCTGTTCGTCGGTCTGCCATGGGCTTGGCGCATCAACTCCGGGCTGTGGGCATCGGATGCCACGGCGCTGCAGCCGGCGCAGCTGCTGTTCGACGTCATCATGCTGGCGGGGCCGCTCGTGGGTGAACTACTGCTGCGCAAGCGCACGCAGGATGGCAGCGAGAAGAACATGACGGCCGCGCACATGACCATCCTCGCCGTGCTCGCCATCGGCCTGCTCGATACCTCGGGCGGGTTGCTGATGCTGCCGCTGTTCGCCATCGCGTTCATCCGCTCCCTGCAGCATCGCCTCGCGCACGCGCTCAACGCTCTCCCGTTCATCTGGATCTTCGGCGCGCTGCTGCTGGCATCGCCCAAGCCGTCGCTCATCGGGCTGCTTCCCGAGATCCCCTATCTGGTCGCCGAGAAGTCCTCGGTCGTGTTCGGGATCGACTACCCCGTATGGGCTGGTCTCGGATGGGTCATCCTCGGACTGGTGCCGCTGGTGATGTTCGCCCTCGACCGTCGCGCCGACGCCAAGGGCGTCGAGACCTCGGCGATCGCCATGCCGACGCTGATTCCCTGCCTGTCGCTGTTCGTGGGGATGCACCTGCTGATCCCTGAGCCACACTGGCTGCTGCTCATCGGCGTCGTCGTCGCCGCCTTCGCCGCCCGCTCCACCGGGCAACTCGCCTACTTCTGGGCTTGGCCAGCGCTGTTCTTCGCCGCGCTCGTGTTCGTGCTCATCGAGGAGAACGTCTCGGACCCGGTCGAGACGGCGGCCTTCGCCACCACCTTCGTCGCCTGGCTGACCCACCTGCTCTGGTTCCGCGGGCTGATGACCAACCGTGCCACGCCCGCCATCGAGGGAGGGCATCCGAATGGCGTTCTGCAGGACTGGCGCTGCCTGTATCAGGACACACGGCAATACATCTCAACGGCACAGATCGGTTATGCCGTCGTTTTCGCGCTGTTCTCGGCGAGCATCTTCGGAGGGGCCGCGCTGCTGGCAACCGCCATCGGACTCACCATCCGCGCGTACCTGCGCGGGGAAGGTCACCTGCTGCTGTGGCTCCCGCTGCTGCACGCTTACGCCCTGAGTAACACCGTGGACCTGCTGTTCGGTGAGGAATGGGCGCTTGAGGCAGGCGGTCTGGTGCTGGTCATCGAAGCGAGCCTGTGGACGTGGGCGTCGTGGAGGTACTGGGATTTCGAGTGGAAGGACTGGGATGACGAGCAGGTGCTTGCACACTCGAATCACGCCGGCATCGTCGGTGCCGTCCTGTTCCCTATCGGGGCGCTGTTCATCGCCGAGGACCCCGGGATGTGGCTGTTCGGTATCATGCTCTCCGTGTTCGGTGGGTTCCAGATGGCGATCGGCTTCGAGCGCGACGAGGGGTGGCGCAGGATCTACCCGCTCATCGCCATCCCCACGGGCATCCTGATCGTCGCCTCAGAGGTCGAAAACGGCGTGCTGCAAGGGGTGTTCTACCTGCTCGCCGCGCTGTCGCTGTTCGGACAGGCGTTCCTCTACATGACCCGCGCCGGGATCGGGATGGCGGGCACCAAAGCCGAGGCCGCCGAGCACTTCGAGCCGCTCACAGCCGGCCCACCTCAAGCAGAGCCAGGGGTGGAGCAGAGCGCATCGGAAGCCGAGCCTGAATCGAGCGCCGATGCGGAGGTTGTTGCCGAAGCGGTCGTCGAAGAACCAGCGGCGCCCGCATCTCCGAAGCCTACTGCACCGCCGCCCCCCTCTCGCTTCGCGAGTGGAGAGGGATTCGATGTCGAACTGCCTGCAGACATCCTCGTCGGCATCCGCGCAGCGCTCGAACAGGGAGATCACCCTGGTTGGAAGCCGATTGTGCGCTGGGACCAGTACGGCCGCGTCATCCTGGATTACGAGGAAGACACCGTCTGAACGCCGAGCGGCGAGCGAGGCGTGAGAGGCGGGGGTAAGTCGGTCAGGCAGGTCAGGCGAGAGTCCAGGGACCACCGAGCATGAGCGGCGGCAGCGGCTCCAGCGGACCTCTCATCGCCGGACCGCTGGCCATGGTTGCGAAGATCCCGATGTCCGCGAGGTTGTTCGATAGCCCGAACCATACCCGTCCCTCGTGGTCGACGATGACGTCGATGAAATCTCCGAAGCCCCCACAGCGGTTGTAGCCGCAACCTTCGGTCGTATCCAGCGGGTCATTCATTCCGTTCACCTGCACGGTGGTGATCAGCGGTCGCTCGCCGAAGGCGTCGGTGATCACGGACAGGTAGCCGTTCCAGATGTCGCCACCAGTGGTTCCGACGTAGGCCAGAGCAACTCTTCCTGCAGCGCCGGCGGCGATCGTTGGGAATCCGCCCCCCTCGAGTCCGTTGGGCGGGGCGATCATGATCGGGTCGCTCCAGGTGTCACCCTCGTCCTGTGAGTTGGAGTAGTAGGGCATGTTGTCCAGACCCATCCACAGGGCGTGGACGTTGTCACCGTCGTCGGCGGCCACCGCCGCCTCCTCGAAGTTCCACGTGTCGGCCGTTCCGGACTCGGATGTCGGCAACTTGTGCTCGGTCCAGCTGATGCCGCCGTTGGTGCTCCTGTAGATGGAATAGCCAGTCCCGTCACAGCCGGGGTTGCCGCGGTAGAAGTTTCCGTTGTCCGAGCCGACGATGTGTCCCGTGAGCCCGCCGCTGTTGCAGTCGGTGGGACCTCCGGGAAGTTCCGGCCCCCACGTGTTGCCGCCGTCCTCGCTGGCCGAGCACATCGGGAACGGGTAGCCGGCGTTGACGCAGAACACCCAGGTCGTCTGGTGCAGGGTCGCCGAGTAGGGCGAGGAGGCGATCGTCTGGTGGTCCTGCACGGCCCAGCCGGTGGCGGGCGTGGGAGGCGTCCAACTGGCACCCTCGGTGTCCGACCATTCGACGGTCATCCCGAGCAGCGCGTGCATGTCGAACTTCATGATGCGGGCAGTCCACGGGTCGACGTAGACGTAGGGGTCGTTGCTGTTGGCTACAGGCACCAGTGGGTCGTAGGAGTTGGCACAGGAGTATTCCAGTTGGGTGATCATGTCGTTCATCCCGGTGCACTTGACGATGGCGGTGGAGCCGGCCGGTCCGTTGCCCCAGCTGCTCATGTACAGGTTTCCGTCCGAAGTGGCGCCGATGGTCGGCTCGAAGGTCGACATCCCGATCCCGTAGTAGGTGCCGATGGAGAGGAACGGGGTGTTGTTGCCGATGAGGATGGATGTGCCGTTGACCATGTGGCTGGTGTTCAGGGCGTTGGTCGCGTTGGCGTAGTGATACCAGGTGGTGTTTGTGATCGGCTGCTCGAAGTCGAACGGGTCATCCGCAGGTGGTGCGGGTCCGTCATCCCCTCCGAAGCAGCCCGACAGGCTCGCCGCCAGCATCAGCAGCGTCAGCAGCATCGCCGCGTGCCTGCGCATGGGGCGTGGGATGCGCAGCATCCCAATACCCTTGTCGCATGTCAAATCATAACCTCGACGGCCGTGTCGGGAGCGATGCGGGGATGTCTGTCAGTCCATCTGGCGGTGCTTCTCCTGCTGCCTGCCCTGTCAGGATGCATGGCTCAAGATGAGCCGGAACCCTCGGCTTCCGACCTCGTGGTCTCGCCTGAGGTTCTCTCGGGTGCCCGGTTCCAGTACGTGGAGTTCAGCGCCAGGATGGCGATGAGCGTGCACATCCCGTACTTCGTGCTCGACGCCGAGTCGGGCTACGTCACCAACGGCACCACGCTCCACTTCGACGCCAAGGGAACCCAGTCGGTCCAGATGCTCGCAC
Source organism: Candidatus Poseidoniales archaeon (assembly GCA_022447885.1). Taxonomy (GTDB): domain Archaea; phylum Thermoplasmatota; class Poseidoniia; order Poseidoniales; family Thalassarchaeaceae; genus JAKUTA01. The sequence goes on from JAKUTA010000009.1 coordinate 6,239, forward strand.
CCTCCAATCTCGGGTCCGCCCACTTCCTCGTCGGTGCTGCCGGCCAACATGACTGGCCGATGCGGGCGACCAACCAGAGCTGGGCGGAGTGGTTCAACTCGTCCGAGTTCGGCTCGGCATACTCCTACGTCGAGCATCCTGTGTTCCGCAACCCTCGCTCCGGCATCTCGCCTGAGGAGGGGGCCAACCACAGCACCGGATTGGTCGACGGATATTCCGTATTCGAGTGGATGGAGATGTTCACCGACGACAACAGTGGCTACAACGAGCGCTGGGGGCCGCTCATCTGGCGTGACCCGGCATACGAGCGAGCGCTCGGCTTCCTCCTCAACGAGTTCGTCTTGATGGGTCTGGATGCGCAGATCCATCGCTACGTGGGGTCGCCATCCCCGTTCGCAGTGAACGTCTGCGGCTACAAGGAAGGGACGCTGTATCCCGACGAGTGGCTGGTGCTGGGAGCGCATCTGGACATCGCTGAGATCGGCAGCGGGCCGGGAGGAGGCACGCACATCGGGGCGCACGACAACGGCGCGGGGGTGGCGATGATGCTCGAGGCGGCCCGCGGACTGGCCCAGTTCGACCACCGTAGGACCATGGCGGTCTGCTTCTGGTCCAACGAGGAGAACGGCTACGACGGGGTCGACAGGTGGATCGACAACATCCCGAGCGGCGTCAACATCACCAACTACCTCAACATCGACAGTGCGGGCGTCAACTTCCCCGGTGAATACACCCTGGTGGTCGACGTCATCCCCGACACCGACGACGAGTTGGGTGAGCAGTGGGAGTTCATCCACATGACCGAGTGGCTCGGCTCCAACAACAACGACATCGCCGAGACGATGAGGAACGGCCGCGACCTCTACTTCTCAGAGGGTTATGCCGGCATGAAGGACCACGACCACACGCATCCGAACACCATCTCGGTGCATGAGTCGCAGAGAGGCAGGAGCGACTACGTGCGCTTCGCCGAGCGACTCGACGTCGTGTCGATGGACTTCGGGGCGATCACCGGCGGCTACGACTGCTACCATGCGCCGTGCGACACGCTCGACGAGATGCTCGATTGGATGGAGAACGACAACGGCACCGGCCAGCAGAACCTGTGCGAGTCGTTCGACCTCATCTCTTGGTGGGTGGTCAACCTGTTCTTCCACCTCGACGAGACGCCGATCTACAACGAAGATTGAATCTGGCGTTCTCTCCAGTTTGGTGATTCATGGTCCTGTTCCTTGATGCGGGAGATGAGCTGGGCGGTCACCGCCACGGCGATCTCGGCGGGTGATTCCGCGCCGATGTTGAGCCCGATGGGGCAGTCGACCTCGTCTAGCAAGGCTGCATCGATGCCCTGTTCCTCGGCTGCCTTGCAGAACGCCTGCCACTTGCTCCTGCTGCCGATGACACCGATTCGAGAGCCCCAGGAGTCCGGGTCGGCCTGCCGCGCCTTGAGCAGACCGAGCAGGAGTTCCTCATCCACCACCCAGTCGTGGCCGAGCAGCAGTATGTCGGAGAAGCGGGCGAGCGAGGCAGCGTCCTCGTCGGCGAGGAAGTCAGCGGCACTGTTGTGGTGCAGTTCGGTGGCATCAGGGTAGGTTGCGCGATCACAGTAGTCGGCGCGCACGTCGAACACCGAGTGCTTCCACTCCAGATTGTCACACACCGCCGCCACCGCCTGCGCGCAGTGTCCGCCCCCGCACAGCAGCACATGGGGCATCGGATGGACCACCTCGAGGGCGACGGTCACGCGGCCGCCGCACAGGCTGTCGAGCGGGATTCCCGCCTCACCCTTCGCCTCCTTCTGGAGTTGGAATGTCTCTACTCCGCCGCCGGGCTGCCCACCCATCCCGTTGAGCATCGTCTCAAGCCGCTCGATGATCTGCAACTCGAGACCTGCGCCGCCCACCGTTCCGTACATCTCACCGTCGCTCGTGAGAGCGATGCGCGCACCCGGCTTGCCGGGGACCGATCCAGAGGCGGACAGCACGGTGGCCATCGCCACCTGCTTGCCAGCGGCGAGATTCGCCGTCGCCCAGTTCAGTACAGGGTGGGTCACGAATCCGAGAACAGGTCGTGTGCCTTTGTGGTTGCGCAACGGCAATCATGCGAAGGCGACGTTCAGCAGCGCCCACCGAGCCGTACATTCCGCCGTCGCCCGATCGAGCACAGGGTGTGTCACGCGCTGGGCAGGTTCCACCGATGGAGGGGCGCCAGCGACACCGACAGCGATTCAAGCCGGAGCAGCGTGGCTCCAGCCGTGACAGACGAGGAGCGACGCTTGGATGCGCTGAAGCGGGCGCACGACCCAGCAAGCGGCGATGCGGCCCGCCGTAGTTCGGTGCGCCTCGAGGATTACATCGAGGTCATCTTCGAACTCATCAAGGAGCATGGACGGGCGCGCCCAGGCGACATCGCCGAGCACCTGCACGTGAGCAAACCCACCGTGACGAAGATGCTGCAGCGACTGGCTGGGGCGAGTCTGGTGGTCTATGAGCGCTACGGCCGCGAGGTCGAACTCAGCGAAGGCGGGAGATCTCTGGCGGAGATGCTGTATCACCGACACGGAGTGATCGCCGATTTCCTGCGCCAACTGGGTCTCGAAGAGAGCAAGGTGCAGATCGACACCGAGGGAATCGAGCACCACCTGCATCCTGACACGGTCGAGAAACTGGCGGAATTGTCGGCGTTCATACGCGACAATCCCGAATGGTGGCAGCAGTTCGAGGGTGCCTGAGGTATAATGTTAGCCTAGGCTAACATTGATATGGCCACCTATGGTGGCCGTAGCCACCGGCAGTGCCCAGAATGGAGAAACTCGAACTCCCCGGACCACGTGTGATCATCGCCCTGTTGCTGGTGCTGCTGATCATCGTGACCGCCTCACCTTCAACCGGTCTGCTCGGTGAGGAACTCGACCCGCTGGCGAACGTGCCGATCGAGGGCCACCTCGGAGAGCACACCGGGCCGCAACTCGTCTGCGCCACGGACGATTCAACAACAGTCGAAGTCAACCTCACAGCGCAGGCGACAGAATGGCAATTCACCGCTGGCACCACGATCGATGCGTGGACATTCGGGAATGCTCTTCCCGGTCCGGTTCTGTGCGCTGACATCGGCGACCGCATCGAGGTCAACCTGAACAATGAGCTCAGCGTGCCGGTCTCTTTCCACGTTCACCTGCCAGCAGCCAATGGGAGTTCAAATCCGGAATCCGTGGCACCCGGAGCAGCAGCGACCTACGCCTTCACAGCGACGACCGCGGGTGCCTATCTGTACCATGATCTGGCCAACGGCAACGAAGGCATCGGAAGAGGATTGTATGGCGTGCTCATCGTGCGTGACTCGATTCCCGAAGTGGATCATGAGATCGTTGTGCTGATGGGCGAATTCCAACCCGCATACCATCCGGACACCTATGCGGCCGTCATCAATGGCAAGGCCTTCCCGTGGATGCCGCGCTGGAACTTCGACACCGATGAGCAGGTCCGGGTGTATCTGGTGAACGCTGGGCCGAGTGAGGAGCACACCTTCCACATCCATGGACATCGCTGGCTCGATGCCGATGAAGGACGCCCGATCGACAACAAGTTCCTCTCCCCGCATTCCGCCGTTCACCACCCTGAATTGCCGGCTCCCGAGGGATTCATCCCGCTGGCCAACGCGCTCGCGGCAGATGTCGCCGTGTTCGAATTCAACGCCTCCGCAGAGGGTGAATGGATGTACCACTGCCATGTCTATGACCACATCAATGCCGGCATGATGGGACACCTGACGGTCGGAGATGTCGAGAGTTACTACCACGGAGAGGATGCGCATTGACAGCTGATTCACCCAAGATGATGGCGCTCTCTCCCTCGACGATCGCGTTCGTGTTGCTGGTCCTCTTCGAGTTGCTCACTCCCACTTTCCTGCTCGACTTCGGCCCTGAGGTGAGCACCGAACCCGAGGTGCTGGGGCACACCGGCGCGCATGCTGAGCCCGACCTGCTGTGCGACCTGGCGCCGGGCAATGCCGTGCGCAAGTACGAGTTGACCGCCCAACCTACGAAGTGGGAGATCGGTGAAGGGCACGAGATTTCCATCTGGACGTTCAACGGCTCCGTTCCCGGTCCCACCATCTGCGCGCGCGTCGGGGACACCATCGAGGTCACGCTAACCAACCGGTTGTCGACCATCGTCTCCTTCCATGCACACGGCCTCGCCTTCGATGCGGACAGCGACGGCACCTTCCTCTCCCGGTCCTACGTGCCTCCGGGGGGTTCGCGTACCTACTACTTCGAGGCGAAGCCGGATTCGGTCGGCACCTGGGCCTACCACGACAGCGTGGGGAAACTGGACGAGGAGCCGTTCGTGCCGGGGCTGACGATACCTGAGAGCGGTGAGGGCATCGAGCGTGGGTTGTACGGCGCGATCATCGTGATCGACGGCACTGAGATGCCGGTCGACCATGAGGTGCTGCTGTTCCTCGGAGATGTGGGGCCCGAGGTCACCCGTCAGGGCAGTCTGCAGGTCATCAACGGCCGGGCGGCACCGCTGACACCGCAGATATTCCTTGAAGAGGGGGAGAGAGTGCGCTTCCGCATCATCAACGCGGGACCGAATGACGCGCACGACTTCTCGGTCACCGGTCACGTGCTGGAGAATGTGCACAACGAGCAGGTCACCAATGGTACGGCGTCGTTCGAGGAGTTGAACAGCGTGCCGCTGGGCTCGCTCACATTCGGTGACTGGGAGATGACCGCCGGTGCTGTCGGCACCTATCCCTACCTGTGCAACGTTCCCGGACACCACGATGCGGGAATGCACGGACTGCTGACGGTCGTTGCGAGGGGGGCTTGAACCGGATGCTCGAGACACTGTGGCTGGCCATCCTGCTGGGGCTCTACATCGGGGTGGTTCCGGTCTACCTCGGCATGCTGCCGCTGAACAAACTCAAGCAGATCCCGGAGCGGTGGCTGAACTTCCTCGTGTCGTTCACTGTCGGCATCCTGTTCTTCCTGCTCATCGACCTCGGCTCCGAGGCGATGGAGGGGGCGGACGCGTTCATCGCCGCCATGCAGGTTGCTGATACAACGACGGGGTCGGTGCCGGCGCTCGATGAGACGATCTTCAATCTGGTAGGCGAGGGTCTAGCTCCGTACGCGGGATATGTCATCCTCGTCGCCGGCCTGGCGATCGGGGTGCTGGGGCTGGTGTGGACCGACGCCAGGATCCGCAAGGTGTCGGACACCACGAGCGCTCAGTCGATGGCGTGGCTGATCGCGCTGGCGATCGGGCTGCACAACATGGGCGAGGGTCTGGCGGTGGGAATCGCGGTGAGCGCCGGTGCCACAGCACTGGCAGCCTCACTGGTCTTCGGGTTCGCATTGCACAATCTGTCCGAGGGAATCGCGGTGATCGGTCCGCTTGCCAGGGAGGGTCGAGATCTCGACCTCAAGCGGCTCGCGGGACTGGGCGCGCTCGCCGGTGGACCCACCATCATCGGGGCGTTCATCGGACTCTCCTGGTTCGCCAACTCCCTCGCCATCCTGTTCTTCGCCATCGCCGCCGGCGCCGTGCTCTACGTCGTCGTCGAGATCATCGGCAGTCTGCGCAAGGAGGGCACCTGGGACCCGTGGATGGTGCACGGTGGTGTGGTCGCCGGGCTGCTGGTGATGTACGTGACCAGTCTGTTCGTGGCGCTGTGAGCCAACTCAAGCGCGACTCGCGATGAACTCTGACAAGGGTCCGAGGTCATCGGGGGAGTCCAGGTTCAGGTGCAGGTGCGCATCGGACACGATCAGTTTCAGCGGCGAGACGAGATCGCGCAGCGGTATGTCTCGTCCAGCCTGAAGGATGTTCTCGAGATCCTCTGGCATGAGCAGCCGCGGGTGGCCGCCGCGACCGTCCTTGGACGGGCAGCAGCATTCTTCCGCCTCGAGCAGGATTCCCAGCGTGGAATCCGAGAACCCCGGCCGGTCTACCGGGACCACCAGCACCCGCAGTTCCTTCGGTGTTCGCTTGCTGTCCAGCAGCGCCTTGATGCCGCACTGAAGAGTGCCGGTGCGCCCCGCCTCTGGGTTCGGATTGATGACTATCGCCCGCCCTGGCAGCGCCAGCATCACATCGACGACCAGTTCCTGCCGGGTGACGACCACCACCTCGACATCCGCCGCCTCCAGTCGCTCGACCATCCAGCGGACCAGTGGGACTTCTCCTCCCTCAGTGGGAACGGGAACGAGCGGCTTCGGCTGGCCCAGCCGTTCGCTTGCGCCCGCCGCCAGAACCACCGCTCGGTGGGCGCTCATGGCGCGAGAATCCAGGGGAGAGGGTTCTTGAGACAATCGCAGGGTATCTGCAAAGTGAAATCAGAGGTCGCGGGTGATCTCGCGCCCGATGATCATTCGCTGGATCTCGGACGAGCCCTCGTAGATCTGCATCACCTTGGCCGCCCGCATCAGCCGCGCCACCGGGTACTCCTCGGTGTAGCCGTAGCCGCCGAGCACCTGCACCGCATCGATGGCCACCTGCATCGCAGAGTCGGCGGCGAACCGCTTCGCGTGCGCGGCCGCCTCGGTGTTCTTCTGGTCTGAATCAGCCAGCCAGGCGGACTTCCAGGTGAGCAGTCTCGCCGCCTCGATGTTCGTCTTCATGTCGGCGAGCATGAACTGGATCGTCTGGTGCTCGTGCAGCTTCTTGCCGAACGTCTCGCGCTCGTCTGAGTAGACGAGCGCATGTTCGAAGGCGGCACGGGCGAGCCCGACAGCGTGAGCGGCGATGTTCGGGCGCGACAGGTCGAAGGCTGTCATGGCGTTGAACCAGCCCTTTCCTTCCTCACCCCCGAGGAGGTTGGAGGCGGGAACCCTGACATTCTCGAAGATGACGGAGCGGGTGTCCGAGGCACGCTGGCCCATGGTGTCCTCCTTCTTCCCCAGACTCACCCCTTCCCAGGCGGATTCGACGATGAACGCTGACATGCCCTTGTAGCCGGCCTCCTTGTCGGTGTATGCGAGCACGAAGAACCAGTCAGCGTGGCCCGCCCCGGTGATGAACATCTTCTCGCCGTTGAGGATGTAGTCGTCGCCATCCTTCACCGCCGTGCTCCGAATCCCCTGCACGTCGCTGCCTGCCGCCGGTTCGGTCACACAGTAGGAGATGGTCGCCGGTCTCTCGACGAGCATCGTGAGATACTTCTGCTTCTGCTCCTCCGTTCCCCCGGTGATCAAGGGTGCGATCGTCAGTCCGTTGGCATACGCCGCGGTGGCGAATCCCGGGTCCCCCCACGCCAGTTCCTCCTGCACCAGCACCTCGGTCATGGTGTCGAACCCCATGCCTCCGTATTCCTCAGGGATGTGCATGTTCATCAGGCCGAGTTCGTGCAAGGTGGCTATGGCCTCCTTGGGGAACTCTCTGGCCTCGTCCCAGTGCTCGGCGTGCGGCCGCAGTTCGTCGCGGGCGAAATCGTGAGCGAGGTCGCGCAGCATCTCCTGCTCTTCGGAGAGCGAGAAGTCGACCATGGACGCCCCAGCCGGCAACCGCCGATAAGCAATACGCCGGGAGAGATGTACGCTCGCTATCCAGTGATTCGGAGCAGGAGGAAGATGAAGGCGGCGT
>JAKUTA010000090.1 GCA_022447885.1 Candidatus Poseidoniales archaeon
AGGTGTAGATCACGTACTCCGCCGATTCCTTATTGCCTTATGGTTCGAGGATGCGCTCAACCCCTGAGTCAACCGTATGCAACACGATGGTGTCCTGGTCGATGGCCAACTCCCCCAGCGCCCATCGTGCCTGCACTCCCCAGACTACATCCCGCCGGGAGTAGTTCTCGTGCGAGCCACGAAACATCTCACCCTCTTCGATGAGCCAGGGCTCGTCGAACTGGTAGGTCGCCGCCTGCATCGAGAGGTTGGTCGGGTAGTCCTCCTCTCCCCAGAGGACGGTGCAGTCACATGTGCTGTCGAATGAATTGCAAGTGACAGTCCACCTGATGCCGATGGTATCTCCAGCCAGCAGCTCATCGGGCAGGTTGGACCCCGACACCGTGACCGACTGCGCCTCGCTGGTGAGGGTGATCGCGTTGCTGCTGACCGCGTCCAACTCGTTGCCGTTGACATGGATGCGCACCTCGAAGTCTACCGAACCGCTGCCCCGTGTCCACAGGGTGAAGTTCCATTCCTCGCTGCCGATGGGCGCGTCCAGTCCGAAGGCGTCGGTCTCGAGGAACGGCCCGTCCGAGGGTTGTGATCCCCATGCGCCCAACTGGAACAGGTGCTGGCTCTGGCCTGGGTTTCCGGAAAGGCCGGGCTGCAGTTCTTCGCCGCCGGCGGCGAACAGCAGCAGCGGGCGTATCTTCGGCTCGTAGTCGACGAGGGGCGGCTCGATCACCTCGGCCGCTTCAGTGGAGGCCGGGAGGGTGTTCGCCAACAGCAGGAGGGCGACGAACAGCAGCAGAACCGTCTTGTGCGCGCCCATGCAGTTCACACTCCCGTTGAATCGCTCCGCGTGCTTGAGGCACCTTCGTTCATTCGTCATCGTCACCCGCACGTGCGCGTACCCGCTCGGCGACCTCGGCGCGTGTAGGGAAAAGCAGCAGGAGCAGTCCGGTGATGAACAGCAGGACGACCAGCCTGATCTGCGACGTATCGCTGATCGGCAGTTCCACGAACATGCGCAGCAACGGTGCATTCCCCGGCAGGAAGACGATCACGAGCGCCAGCCCCAACCACCTTCTGGGCTGCATGGTCATGCCGACCGGCCGAGGCTCGTAAAGTGAATCCCTGTGCCGCCTGCGCCCGATTCACCGGCAGGGAGCACGCGACCGCCGTGTGCGGAGTGCAGGGTGGTGGGACCTTCAGGCTGGACCGCGGGTAGCGAGGGAAGCGTGAACGGCGATGATGGGCGTGGCTGGTGAGCCCACCGCATCTGTCTCATCGATTCTCATTGAGATGCGGGTGGCGGGAATTGAACCCACGATATGAGGTTGGAAACCTCAGGTGATACCACTTCACCACACCCGCGGTGAAGCCCCGGTGGACTGCTCCCTCCTTATCCGATTCGGTTACCCCCCGGTAGGCATCGGGCAACGACGACGGGTTGAAAGCCACTCGTCATGAGCCGGGCGTCGGAGGCGTTCGTCATGCTGCCATCACCACGGTCACCCCATGGGGAGAAGCCATCGGAAGACGAGGAGGAGGTGGGCGCGGATGGCGTCTCCATCTCCGGTGACAAGCAGATGTTCGGCAGGCAGCTGTGGCGGGTGGTCCCGTTCATCAAGCCGTACAAGAAACGCTTCGCCGTCGGCATACTTGCGAATGCGGCAGCGCGGGCGTTCGACCTGTTGCCGTTCGTGGCGATGGGGCTGCTCACTGACGCCATCCTCAACGCGCGGGATTCTGGTGTCGACATGGTGTTCGACGACTACCTCTTCTACGGCCTGCTGATCCTCGGGGGTTTCGTCGGGCTGGCCCTGTTCCAGGGAATATCCAACTATGCGTGGGAGACGTTGGCGCAGTACCTGCAGCACGATGTGCGCATGGCCGCCTTCTCATCGCTGTTGAAGATGGAGATACGCTACTTCGAGGACCGCCAGACGGGCGACATCATGGCCGTGCTGTCCGCCGATGTGAACCAGTTGGAGAACTTCCTCTCCGACGCCTCGACATCGATGATCCGCATCGTGATCACCTTCACCACCGCGTTCTTCATCCTGCTGTGGATCTCCTGGAAGCTGACGATCATCCTGTTCGTGCCGATCACCATCATCCTGCCGCTGATCTACTTCTTCTCCACCCGGGTGCAGAGCAAGTACCGCGAGTCCCGCCAGTCGTTCGGTGACATCAACTCCGTGCTGGCCAACAACATCTCCGGCATGGGTGTCGTGCAGGCGTACAACGCCGAGGAGTACGAGTGGAAGCGGGTGGGTGGCGAGTCGAGCGCGTACATGGACCACGCCATCCGTGCCACCGTCGAGCGTACCAAGTTCCTGCCGGGGATCTACGTGATCGCGGGCATCGCCTTCGGGTTGCTCGCCACCGCCGGTGGCTACCTGATGATGCTCGGGGACATCACGCCCGGCGGGCTGGTCATCTTCCTGCTGATGTCGACGCGGATGTCGATGCCGCTGTTCATCCTCGGGATGCTGGTCAACCAGATCCAGAAGTCCGAGGCGAGCGCCCGCCGGGTGTTCGCCATGATCGACCTCGAGCCGACCATCGTCGACCAGGAGGGGGCGGCGCCGCTGGAGGAGCGCGCATCCGTGATCACCTTCGACGACGTGCACTTCAGATACCCGAAAGGGCCGAACGTGCTCAACGGCGTGTCGTTCGAGTTGTCCTCCGGCCAGACCATCGGCATCGTGGGGCCGACCGGCGCCGGGAAATCGACCATCGTCAAGCTGCTGTTGCGCTACTACGAGCCGGATGGCGGCTCGGTCGGGATGAACGGTCTGGACATCCAGACGCTCACGCTGGAGAGCATGCGCCAGCAGATCGGCTACGTGAGCCAGGACGTCTACCTGTTCCACGGGACGGTGCGCGAGAACATCTCCTACTCCGACCAGTCAGCGGATGACGCGGCCATCGAGGATGCGGCGCGACTCGCTGGTGCGCACGAGTTCATCATCAACGACCTGTCCGACGGCTACGCGACCATGGTCGGCGATCGCGGCGTCAAACTGTCGGGTGGACAACGCCAGCGCATCTCGCTCGCCCGCGCGCTGCTGCGCAAGCCGCCGCTGCTCATCCTCGACGAGGCGACCAGTTCGGTGGACACCAAGACCGAGGAGATCATCCAGCGCAACCTGAACCAGTTCAAGGACAGGCGGATGACCGTGGCCGTGGCGCACCGGCTGTCCACCATCCGCGACGCCGACCAGATACTCGTGCTCGTAGAAGGTGTCGTCGTCGAGCGCGGCACGCATGCCGACCTGCTGACGGCGGACGGGGTGTACGCCGACCTGTGGGCTGTGCAGACAGGCGAGACCGCCAACATGACCGGCGAAGCGACGCAGCACGACGGGTGATCCATTGAGCGGCCTCGACGACCTCGAGTGGTCGAAGGTGAAGCCCGGCTCAGTCTGGCTGGGCAGTGACGACGGCCGGCTGAGTTTCCATCCGGTGAAGGAGAGCCCGCGCCACGAGGTGCGCATCGACTACGAATTCGAGATCAGCCGCGACGCCTTCCACATCCGCGACTTCTACTCCGAGTCGGGGACCACGAAGGAAGAGCTCGACGAAGCAGGTGTGCGCATGCCGAGCGAGGCCGAATGGGAACTCGCTAACGACCAAGGGTCGATGCATGACGAACGGGGAGGCTGGGAGGAACTCGCCGACAGCAGGCCGCGCGCCGGTCACTGGGGAGGAAGGTGCGACGGCCACCCCCGAGAAACCTCTCATCTCACCCAGGTGACGCCGCTGCGCAGGTGGGGTGGCGAGGGCGTCGAACGAAGTCACGACCATTCTCTCAGCGATGCAGAATCCCGTGACAAGGTGATGCGACTGGTGCGTGCGCCCAACTCGCCTGAAGAAGCGCCGCGATTGCCTGAGGAGAACAAGACCCCCATCCTGCTGCGCGAGGCGGTGTTCGCGCTGGGAATCGGGATCATCCCGTCGTTCCTGTGGGCGTGGCAGTTCGCCTCCACCCGTTACCTCACCGATGGCTGGTTCAACCTCGTGTTCGGAGGTCTGTTCATCGGCATCGTAAGCGGATTCGTCTGGCGGCCGAAGCGACCATCCTACCGCGTCTCAGAGGACGGCTCCACCATGGAACGTGTGTGAACGGCCTGTTCAGGGAGTTCAGGCGAACACGGTGATCAGGAAGGCAGCGGTGAACAGTAACAATGCCAGTGGCAGTGCGATCACTTTCTCCATCCGTCGCGACATCGGGAAACAGTTGGTTCCAACCCTCTTGAAGGCACGGGCCAGTGGATCGCGGGTGCGTCAACCTCGGGCCTTGTCATCGACCTGCAGCCCCGGCCGCTTCGAGACATATATTCTCCACCAGGCGCGAATGACGCCGACGCCGTACGACCAGTGGAGCAGGAAGGTCATCAGCGGAGCTGCGAGGACGGTTGAGGCCGAACGGCAGGGAGAGTTCCCTTTGGCGGCGCCCAGCCAGCAGATGACGACGTAGATGGCAGCAAGTGAGAATGGTAGATGGACTGCTGTTCTCGCCATCCCATGCGGGACGACATCGGTCGAGATGTTCCAGAAGTCAGGCCAGGCCAATCCGCCGTTCGCAGCCCCCCACCAGATGGAGAACAGGGCATCGATGACCAACAGTGGGAACAGACCTACAGCGATGTGACTCCAGGCACGCATTCCCGGATACTCATTGGCGGCCAGCATCCGGACGAGCCCGTAGTTCTGGATCTGCTTGCGCACCCTTCCCGGGTTCCGCCTGCGGTGCCAGATGATCGCCTCGCGGTCGGTCCACAGAGTGTATCCCGCCTGCTCGATCCTGTGATCGAGCATCGCATCCTCGCAGCCGATCGCCCCGTCGTCGAAGCCACCGACTTCATCGAGCACCGATTTGCGATAGGCGGCGTTGACACCGGGCAGTTGCTCGGCCGGCTCGAGGTCGGCGCTGCCGCGCTTGCCGTAATTTGTCCCGGCAGTCACCCACTTGGAGCAGAAGGTGACATCGATCACCCGCTGCCAGAAGGTCGACTTGTCCGGCGGCGCGAAGTTCGGTCCGCCGACCCCGGCAACCTCGGGTTTGTCGAACCAGCGCATCAGGCTCGCCACCCAGGTCTCCGGAACCCAGACGTCGTCATCGGTGAAGCAGACGATCTCGCAGTCGATCTGCCGTAGTGCCACGTTGCAGGCATCCGCACGTGTCCGACTCCCCTCGTCGTCGATGAAGCGAGCGCCGTGAGTGTCAGCGACGGCCTCACCCGGGTCACCGACAGGCCCGACCACGACCACCTCCAACGGACCGTCCCAGGTCTGGTTTGCAAGGCCATCGAGGGCGATGGCCAACTCGTCAGCGTTACGCAGACTCGGAATGAGCACACATACTCGCGTCTGCTGTTCGCCCATCCCATCACCTACGGTGCCGTCGACCCGGCCCCCGCTATCAAGCATGCCCCGCCCGGGCTGCCTGAAAGGGGCACTGGGGGGCTATCCATCCCTTAGGGGGGCGAATATGAGTTCCGAAAAGTCTTGAAGACGGGACGGAGTCCCAAAATTGGTTGTCATGAGCGGAGTGTCTGGATTGAAATTGAACAGCATCCTGAGTTTGCTGCTGGTGGCGATGTTCGTGCTGGGCGGATTCGCCTCGCTCACCTCGCTCGAAACTGCAGCGAATGCACAGGCCGAAGAAGATGCAGACATGAACGCAGTCGATTCCGCTGTCAAATCGGGATCAGACAGTGTCGCAGGCCCCGACGC
>JAKUTA010000091.1 GCA_022447885.1 Candidatus Poseidoniales archaeon
CAGCGGCTGCGCGAGAACCGCGACCAAGGTGCACCGCAACTGATCGTCGAGGACCTGTGGGAGTTGCTGCAGTACCACATCACGACCTACTTCAACAACCAGACCAGCGGCATACCTCCAGCCCGACATCGCTCAGGCCGCCCGCTGAAGACGCTCACCCAGCGTCTGAAGGGCAAGGAGGGTCGCTTCCGTAGCAACCTGTCCGGCAAACGCGTCAACTTCTGCGCGCGCTCGGTCATCTCTCCCGCTCCCTGCCTCGGCATCAACGAGGTTGGTGTGCCGAGGAGAATTGCGAAGGAACTGACGGTTCCCGTGCGTGTGACCAGCCGCAACCGTGAGCAGTTGCGCCAGATGATCCTGCGCGGACCCGACGAACATCCCGGTGTGAACTACATCGTGCGCGGCGATTCCCATCGCGTGCGCATCACCGATCGCACCAAGTTCATCTGGTCCGGGTTCCGCTGCCATAATCCAGAATGCCACGGCGGCGACATAGAGCGAGATGAGCCCTATCCCGGCCGCTCGCCGGCGTTGAACGGCGTGCTGCCAGCCCCCAACTTTCTGCCCGGGTTGGAGATCGTCGAGGAGAAGATCCGCAAGCCGGACGGGACGATCGAGACGGTCGGCTGGAAGCCGGACCTCGAAGCCACCCTCCACAACCTGCGCGGAGAGGATGGGGCAGGAAACAGTCTGCCGGAGGGCGACGCGCGTGCGGTCATCCACTACAGATGGGAGTTCGAGCACAACCATCCTGACGAGAAGTTCCCCGAACAACTGCAGGTCATCTGCCCGCACTGTGGCTCCCCGGTTGCTGAGGAGTCGGAGGAGCGCACACCGGTCGAGGACAGGCTGTCGACCATCGACTGGGAGGAAGGCAAGCCGAAGCCGGGAATGGTTGTTGAGCGTCACTTGATCGACGGCGATGTGACCATCTTCAACCGACAGCCGTCACTGCACCGCATGTCGATGATGGTGCACGAAGTGCGAGTCATGGATGGCAAGACCTTCCGCTTCAACCTGGCAGTATGCACCCCGTACAACGCTGACTTCGATGGAGACGAGATGAACCTGCACATCATTCAGTCCGAGGAGGCACGCGCCGAGGCGAAGATATTGATGCGAGTCCAGGAGCACATCCTCTCACCTCGCTATGGCGGCAGCGTCATCGGTGGCATCCACGACCACATCACCGGAGCGTACCTGCTCACCCACGGCGATCGAATCATCCCGAAACCTATGGCGATCGAGGTACTCGGCACGATCGGTTGGACCGGCGAGCTGCCGAAGTTGGTGAAGGACGCAGATGGCGTACCTGGATACCTCGGCCGGGAACTGCTCAACCTGCTCATCCCGTCAGGCATCAGCCTGCGCTTCAAGAGCCGCACCAAGGAGGATGTCGTGGTTGTCGACGGGGAGATCCTGTCAGGGACCATCGACAAGAACGGAATCGGTGCCGAGGATGGTCGCCTGCTCGACGCGGTCGTGCAGACTCATGGCCCCACCCGCGGTGCGAAGTTCATCAATGACATGACGCGCTTCACCATCGGCATCTGCTCGTCGCTAGGATTCACGACTGGCATCGACGATGAGGACCTGCCAGCGGAAGCCCGTGCACAGATCGCTGAATTGAACGTCAGGGCGAAAACCCAGGTAGATGTGGAACTCGGCAAGTTCGGAAAGGCTGGCAAGGGCGAGTTGCTCAATCAGGCGATGGTATGCGACAAATGCAACACGCACGCCTACGACAGCCACACGATTGCATTCGATCCCATGGCGGGAGTGTGGGACGCGGGCAAGACTCTCGAGAAACCCGAGAAGTGCCCGAACAGTGATTGCGAATACAATCAGGGTTCCAAGACCAAGGCGAAGAGCGTGAAGTTCGTGGAGCATGCTTCACACGGGAAGACCCAGAAGTTCACCTACGAGAGCCGCCCCGGCCGCACGCCGCTGGAGACGCTCGAAGAGAACATCATGAAGATTCTCGACAGTGCCCGCTCACAGTCCGGCGAGGTCGCCAAGGATTTCCTTGTAGGTGACAACGCTGCGGTCATGATGGCCGTCTCTGGCGCTCGTGGTTCGATGGAGAACCTGTCGATGATGGCCGGTTCGATCGGCCAGACTCGTGTGCGCGGACAGAGGCTCGAGCGTGGCTATCAGGACCGGGTGCTGCCTCACTTCCGGAGGATGGCCAAGGGAGCGCAAGAGAAGGGATTCGTCACCTCGTCATTCAAGCGGGGCCTGGAGCCCACAGAGTTCTTCATGCTCTCGATATCCGGCCGCGAATCGCTGGTGGACACCGCTGTGCGCACAAGCAAGTCTGGCTACATGCAGCGCCGATTGATCAACGCCATGGACGACCTGAAGGTGAACAGTGATGGCCCGCACTCGGTGCGCAACACAGCCGACCGCATCATCCAGTTCAGTTACGGCGAGGATAGCATCGACCCGACACGCAGTGTGAAGGGCTCGGCGGTGAACATCCAGATGGTGCTCGACAACGCGCTCGGA
Source organism: Candidatus Poseidoniales archaeon (assembly GCA_022447885.1). GTDB lineage: Archaea > Thermoplasmatota > Poseidoniia > Poseidoniales > Thalassarchaeaceae > JAKUTA01. The sequence goes on from JAKUTA010000091.1 coordinate 2,509, forward strand.
GGTGGTAAGTGATGGTAGTCAAGTCAGCGACAAAGAAGAAGCTCATGGACATGGACATCCCGGAGGAGTACGCCCATCAGCTCGCTGACGGCCGGAAGTGGGATAATGTCAAGGAATTGGCCTCAGGAGAAATCGCCAAGATATGCTGGCTATCGTCTGACGAGGCTCAGCAACTCCACGACCGCATCCAGTCGTTCAAGAAGCGCAGCCGCTCCGATTCTGGCGCTGCCGGCCTTGCGACCACCGTCGTGCGCGCCCGCCGTGCCCCCCGGCGCGGCAGGCAGATACTGCAGCAGGAGTTGGAATCATACGACCGCGAGCAGAAGGACATCCAACTGAACAAAGGACTGACCGACACACTGTTCTACGCTCAACTCAATGAACTGGTAGAGGCTAATGGGTACCCGATATCTCCCAAGTTGCTCGCCGATCTCTCATCCGCCTTGGAGGAGAGGGGTGTGAAGAAACTCACCACCAAACAGGCGGAGAAGGTGCTCACCGAGACAGCAGCGCAACTCAAGCGGGCAATCGTGGATCCCCATGAGGCGGTAGGAATCCTGACAGCGCAGTCGATCGGAGAGCCAGGCACCCAGATGACCATGCGCACCTTCCACTACGCTGGTGTGGCGACGGTCAACGTCACTCAGGGTCTACCGCGCATCATCGAACTGGTCGATGGTCGCAAGGTTCCCAAGACCCCGACGATGCGCATACATCTCGTTGATGGTGTCAAGACCGACGAGGTGGAGGTGCGCAAACTCGCTGCCTCGCTCGAGGTCACCCAGACGAAGGACATCGCCGCCATCGAGACCGATGTCACGCACCGACGCATCACGCTGGAGCTCATCCGCCCCAACCTGAAGCAGAAGAACATGACCGGCGTGCAGGTGCGCGAACTGCTCACTCGCAAGTTGCGCCTGTTCGTCGATGCGGACCATGAGACCCGCCCGAAGAGCCTCATGATCATCCCAGGGCGCAAGAAGGAGGAGGACGAGGTCACCCCCAACTACACCGAGTTGCTGGCGCTCGAGGAGAAGGTGAAGGACCTGCGGCTCAAAGGTGTCGCTGGAATCGATCGGGCGACCACCCAGTTGAATGCCGACACGGGTGAGTTCTACATCTCGACCATCGGCAGCAACCTGGCTCGTGTCAGTGAGTTCGAGGCGATAGATTGCTCGCGCACCTACACCAACAACATCACCGAGATTCACGAGTACCTGGGAATCGAGGCGGCACGCCAGGCGATCATCAACGAGTTGCAGATGACGCTGGCGGAAGCGAAGCTTGTAGTGGATGTACGCCATCTGCTGACCATCGCCGACGTGATGACCAGCGAGGGCGAGGTGCGTGCGATCGGCCGCCACGGTGTGAGCGGCACCAAGCACAGCATCCTCGCACGCGCGGCGTTCGAAGTGACGGTGAACCACCTGCTGCAGGCGGGGGTCATCGGTGAGCGGGACCACCTCAAGGGAGTTGCCGAGAACATCATCGTTGGTCAGCCGATATCCCTGGGGACCGGCAGTGTGGAGTTGTTCTACATCCCCGATGGGAACTGAGATACAGATTACAGAGGGGAACGGATGGATCTGGTAAGACAACTGAAGACGGCGTTGAGCAGCGGCACCCTGCTGCTGGGACAGAACCAGACGTCCGATGCCTGCGCCACCGGCGATGCGGAACTCGTGATCTTCGCCGCCAACTGCCCACAGGAGTTCATCGACGACCTGACCAGCCGCCATCCGGACGTGCCCATGCACCGCGTGAACATGGTGAACCGCGACCTCGGCGCCGCCTGCGCCAAACCGTTCCACATCAGCACCATCTGCGTCATCGACGCGGGCAACAGCGACCTGCTGAGCCTGCAACCCAACCTCGACTGAACCAACCCGCGGGTGGGTTCCCGGTGTTGAAACAGGGATTGAGACTCCACCTTGCACGGCAGGTTTGATGTGCTCCGTGCCCGCGGGGTGAGGTATGAGCGTGACGCTTCCCAAGATTCTTGAGCATCTTGGTGTTGAACTACGCCCGCTGAACCTCGTCAGCCGCACCCCTGGAATCGTATGTCTGGGTGAGTTGGAGCTGCTTCCTGAGAGTCTGAGGGAGGTTCCAGTGGTCTTGGGAGCCTACGTCTGGCATGCACAGCCAGGGTGGGCGCCGATCGATCGGCTGGAGTTGGAACGCTGGCTGGTCGATGCCCCGTCAGGCTGCCACTGGCTGGTATCTGAGCGCAAACTGGTGGAGATGCGCGCTCCACCACGTCGAGACGACATCGCGCTCATCCTCTGGGGGCCCAAGCGCATCTCTCAATGGCTGGGAACCGCTGTCCTCTCGGGCGAACTCGCAGTCGATATGTCCCCGTCGACTTCTGAGACGATGGTGAATGTCGCCGAGCGGGCTGCGGTTGCAGAACCGCCTCCAGCAGGGGTCGCCTTCCGCCCGCGGATCCAATTGAGCAACTGGTTCATCGAGAAGGGATTCGAACCCTTGGCGACCCAGCCGTTGTTGCTGTCGGCGAAGTTGTGGACCATCGAAGGAAACCTGGTGGGCCCCGAGGATGCGCGTGAGCGTAATTCCTGGACGCTGCTGGAGGACCCGTTCAGCGGTGTCCTCGATCAGGCTGGCGATTTCGATGCACTCGAACATATCCCGAATCTGGAGCGGCTGCTGCCCGAGAACTGGCTCGATGAGACCAGTCTGCGCGCAGCGCTGCCCGAGTTGTGCGAGGAGCGGCGCTCGTGGGAAGTGCGTCGACAGGGAGACGAAGGCACTGTGCTGGGAAATCTGCTGCATTGGTGGCGGCTGGACCTCGATTCAGCAGCCTTCACCTCACGAGAAGCATTCCTGCCTGCCTGGAAGGTCAACGCTCCAGGCAGGGGATGGATCATAGTTCACGGTCTGTCCGGCAGGATGCTACCGTGGAATCGCTGAAGGTCGGCGTTTCCGGCATCAGGTGAGGACCTCGTCGAGGCGGTCCTGTTCGGCGGCGTGGCGCAACTCAAGGGCGATGCGTCGCCCACTCGACATCTGCTTCCGCCACAGCGAGTTGCCATAGGGGTGGCCCACGTTGAGGTGCACGTTGGTGCCGCCACCGACCCGTGGTGCCACATCGTAGATCCTGTAGTTCATAACCTTGTCAATGCAGGTCTGCAGGCAGAACGGCCCGATGATC
>JAKUTA010000092.1 GCA_022447885.1 Candidatus Poseidoniales archaeon
CTCGCGAAGCCGCGTGGCGGTGATCTCGCTGAACAGGCCGACGATGGCGGGAATGACGATGTTAATCATCAGTGTGAGGAAGGCGACGATGGCGGCGACGACCGGGGTGATCACCAGGCTGATGTGGTAGCGGTTGAGCACCTTCTTCACATTCATCACGTAGCCTTCGCCGGTGCGGATGCGGGTGTCGAGCATCGAGAAGCGAATGACGGAGTTGGTCAACTCCATGTACATCACCAGGAAGACCGCATACATGATCAGCAGGATCTTCTCAATGAATTCTCCTTCTATTGGCAGCCACTGGAAGGTCACTTTGCTGGAAGCGAACCTGAGCGAGACCAGGATGAACAGAACGTAGGAAGCGAGCAGGAAGCGAGCGTCGCGCTGGAATATTCCCCAGAAGCCACAACCGAGTGCAGCTAGCACGACGGTCAGGTGCAGCACGACACCGAGAACCTCGACACCCAGCATGTCGGAGAAGGCGAACCATAGGGTACCGGACACGGGGGTGACCACGTAGGTGAGCACTCCGAGCAGGATCATCACGACACCGGCGAGCATCTGTAGCGTCTGCACCATCTTGTCTGCGGGCAGGAACCGCATACGCGGGACGAGCGGTCCTCCGAACATGCTCTCCACGAACGTAGGGATGTGCACGTCAGGAACCGCATCCTTCGGGATCTCCTTGCTGCCCTTCATCTGGCCGGCCAGTTTCTTCCGGCTGGGGGGCGCGGCGCGTACCGTCTTGCCCTCATACAGGTGCGCGGTGTCGCCGCTCTGACCTGGAATCGCCATCTTGCTCACCTCAGAATCCTCTTGCTCCTGCCAGGGCCGTCGACAGCAGCATGTCTGGCTCCCAGTCCATGACGAACGCGCCGAGTCCACGTAGTTCGCTGATGAGGATGTCCCGCTCGGTCTTGAGCACCTCATAGCCGGTGCGATCGAGCCGACGGGCGTCGAATTCGAACTCCAGGCTCGAGGGGGTCAGGATGGTCACATCGAAGTCCCGCGCGCGCAGGTCGCGGATGGCGTTGACGATGGTGCTGTCATCCTCCAGACAGGAGAGCACGATGATCGGGCTACCCTTGTTGATGTGCGGGAGGATGCGGTTGGTGACGACCTGCAACGGTGTGTTGCCGCGCGCCATCGCACCTGCCAGCTTCGTCAGCAGCACGTAGAGCTGCTTCTTGCCGGTGTCGCGATCGACGCTGACGATCTCATCACCGTAGACAACGAGACCCACCGAGTCACGTCGTGAGAGGAAGAACTGCGCCAGCGACGCCGCCGCCCGCGTTCCGTAGACCAGCGAGTTGCGACTCACCGGACCTGTCTCGGCCACCGCGCGGCTGTCGATGATGATGATGATGTCACTGACCGCGTCACGTTCGCGTTCGTTCACCATCACCTTGCCCATGCGCGCGTAAGCAGCCCAGTTGATCGACTTCATCGGGTCGCCGGGCACATATTCGCGCAGGTTGTAGAACTCTGAGCCCGGGCCCGGCTGACGGATGTTCACCGCGCCGGTGAAGATCTTCGGGACCTTGCTCTTCACGAACGCGTCCTTCAGGTCCTCGGTCTTCGGGAACACCAGGAAGTCGTCATAGACGTGCAGTTCCTTCTCTCGGTGGAAGAAGCCGAATGTGTCCTGGATGCGCACGGCCACCGGGCCGATGGTGTAGAAGCCACGCAGCGGACATTCGATGGTGTACTCGATCATCGTCTCGCGTCGCGGCCCCAGTTCCATCAGGATGTAGTTGGCTCCCTTCTTGATGCGCATGACCTCGGGCAGGCTGTCGCGCACCTCGAGCACCTTGGACAACGGGGAGTGGTTCTGCACCCTCAGCGTGATCTCGACCTCCCCGTCCTCGAACACGCGTGCGGCTGAGAGTTTCCGCATCGCCGACAGGTTGGAGAGGCTCACACCTGCTTCCTCGTCTGTCTTTTCCTCGAGCCGCCGACCACTGGACGCGACATCGGCGTGTCCAGCCTTGAGCGCTGCCCAGGTCAGGAAGGAGAGCAACACCACCGCGACGGTCACGAGTTGCTGGTTGCGCAGGGTGAGGCCGAGCATGTAGAGGGCAATCGCCAGACTACCGAACATGGCAGACTTCCGGGACCACACCCTCGCTCACCTCGCTCCCCTGGGGTCGCTCTCCAGGTCAGGCTCAGACCGTGGGCACCGGAACCTGGCCGAGGATGGTCTGGATGACCTCCTCGTTCTCGAGTCCCTTTATCTGGTGCTCCGGCTTGAGAATCAACCTGTGCGAGATGGCCAGGCTGGCCACCGACTTGACATCGTCCGGGGTCACGAAGTCCCGTCCGCGCATGGTGGCTGCGGCTCGTCCAGTCTTCAACAGTGCTTGTGAACCACGAGGCGAGGCGCCGACCAGAACCCGCGGGTCCTCTCGTGTGCGCGCTACCAGTTCGACCATGTACATGCGCACGGCCGGGTCAACATAGACATCCTCGGTTGCTTGCTGCATGGCGACGAGGCGCTGCGGGTCGGTGATGGTCTCGACATCGACTGCGTCCTTCTTGCGGGCGATACGCCGGGCGAGGATCTCATCCTCATCCGCGCGGTCGGGGTAGCCGACGCTCATCTTCATCATGAATCGGTCGACCTGTGCCTCGGGCAGCGGGTAGGTTCCCTCTTGCTCGATCGGGTTCTGCGTCGCCATCGTCAGGAACGGGGAGGGCAGCTTGTGGGTCACGACCCCGATGGTCACCTGCTTCTCCTGCATCGCTTCCAGCAGAGCGGCCTGGGTCTTCGGCGGTGCTCGGTTGATCTCGTCAGAGAGCAACAGATTGCAGAAGATCGGTCCGGGCTTGAAAGTGAACTCGCCCTTCTTGGCATCGTAGATGTTCGTGCCGGTGATGTCGGCCGGCAGCAGGTCAGGCGTGAACGAGACACGCTTGAAGTCGCAACCGAGCGCATCGGCGAACGTGTTCGTCATCAGGGTCTTGGCCAGTCCGGGATAGTCCTCGAACAGCAGGTTGCCGTTGGACAGGATGTCGATCAACACGTTGTCGATAACGTGCGATTTGCCGATGATCACCTTCGCAACCTCGGCGCAGATCGCTTGTCCGATGGCGCCTACGGCGGCCAGTCGTTCCTTCACTTCAGGGCTACTTTCAGGCCGGGGAGTCGCCGTTTTCGCTTGATAGCCAGCCTGCACCGCGCCAGCCTGGGCTGGGGGCGGTGGGGTGGCTGCCGCGGGTGCGGCGGGTGCGGCGGGTTGTCCTCCGGGTGGGGGTGGTGGTGTTTGCATCTTTCATCTCTCCTTCTTGTTCTCTTTTCACTTCTTCCCCCATCTGCGGATTGTCTGCAACAGCTGTCGCTTCTCCTCGGGGGAATAGGTTCTCTGCTGGCTGTAGGCCAGTTCGACGAGCCTCGGGTCGCCGATCATCGACTGCGTCTCAGCCGGTGTCTTCTGCGCCATCTCGTCCCTGGTCAGGTCATAGAACAGCCTGATCTTGGTCATCAGCGCCTCGCGCATGCGCTGCTGGTATGACTCAGGGTCGATCTTGTTCGGGCGCTCGCGGAAGCGGGTGAGGTCGAACACATGGCGCCAGTTCTCCTTCTCGGGAACCACCATGATGGAGACCAGCAGGAGGAGCAGGAGGTTGAGCACGATCAACCACTTGAGGAAGCTGTCGGAGGTGAGCAGCACGATGGTGCTCATCGTCTCTATGAACGGGTTCGAGAGCATGCCAGTGACGTGCCTGCTCTCATCGAAGACGATGCGGAATTCACTGAATTGCAAGCGGATCGAATAGGGCAGCATCTCGTTGTCGAACTCCATCATGTCGTAGATCAGCGCGGCGAAGTAGAATTCGTTCCCCCTCCAGGCGCTGTCGCCGGACAACTGCCGCTGCCAGCAGGCGATCAACTCGGTGTCGCAGGTCTGGCGCACATCCGTCTCTGATGCCCTGTCTGCGTCCCAGAAGCGGTTCGAGAGCGGCTCGGGGTCAGAGATGAACACGATCGATCCGGTCACTTCGAGAGAACCGTAGGTCGAGCCGTCCTCACCAGCCAGCCTGCGTAGGTCATTCACCTCGATATGCGGGTAATCGATGCGCAGGACGAGCGAGAGGTTGCTGTTCGGGTTACGGGGGTCGTCACAACCGTTCGAGCCCACCCTGTCGACACAGGCAGTGTCACTCGCCATCGCCAGCGTGCGCACGAAACGCGGAAGGTAATCGGGATGCTCCACATTGTCGGTGGCGACCGACTCCCAGCGCATCGCGGTGGGTGACTTGAACATCACAGGCATCCGACAGCCGTCCACCTCGCCATTGTCTATCTGCGTCTGGGTGCATCCGGGCGGCTTGAATCCGCCACCGGCCCAGTTGTCGTTGTTGACGTCCTCGCGGATGGATGCGAGCGCCCACACCTGCTCCCAGTTCTCGGCGCCGCTTGAGCCGTCGTCCGTGTAGGTGCGCCAGGTCTGGAACTTGTCGAGCAGTGGGTCTCCGAGATAGGTCACCCCGAACTTGGCGGCCAGTCGGTTGGCGTTCGTGTTGTCCGCAGCGACGACGACCTTGCCGCCTCGCTCGGTGACGAAGCGGAAGATGGAGTCAGCCTCGGTCTCGTCGATCGGCTTCTCCGGGTCGGCTATGACGAGCAGTGTGCGGTGCGGATCCTTCCAGTCGTTGACCAGCATCGGGGTCGACATCGTGTTGGCGATCTCGTATCCCTCCTCCTCTCCGAGGGTGTTGCGCATGTCGGTCACCTGGCCGAGAATCGCCCGCTCATCGTCGCCGCTCGAAACGTAGGCTGAATAGTAGGTCTGCTTGTTGGCGGCGACCAATGTCATCGTCAGCAGCATGGTGATGATCAGAATGGCGAATACAGCTCCGATTATGGTGCCGAAATGGCTCTTGGATTCAGACTCCTCAACCATTGATTCACACATCCCTGAAAGTGTCACCTAGACCTATGGTACACTCGCTGGCCGCGGGAATGAAGTTTTGCAAATATAGGTTGGGGCAGCACGATTGGGCCCTCTGGGCTATTCTTTGAGAGGTTTCAACAGACCCCTTTCAGTATCATTCTGCTCACCGGGTGACTCGGGCGGGCGGCGCGCGGGCGCCCGCCATGGCCCGGAAGCGGTGGTGAAATGCCGGTATCATTCCCGTCGGCGCAGCAGCGCCGCCCCGGAGAGCGCCGCCAGCGGCAGCCAGATGGGCAGCGGCGCGAAGTTGCTCGAGATGACCTCGTCGTCACCATTTGAATCGCCACCACCTGAACTCGAACCGCCGCCGCCGCTCCCGCCGACCGGCTCCGACTCGATCTTCAGCGTAATCTCCTCGCTGTCGGCGGTGCGCAACGTGCCGACGTTCCAGTCGCCCTGGGATTGGATCGACAGTTCGATCCTGCAGGTCTTCGTCGGATGGCTTGGAGATCCGCTTGCGGTCAGGTTGACCGTATGAGTGCCCCCCTTGGCGATGCTGACGCCGAGCAGCGCCTGCTCGCCGCTGACCTCGAGCAGCGGACAGGTGGCATCGACGGGCGCCACCCTCACCGAGTCCGGAGCGTTGCCGTTGTTGGTCACCACCGCGGTCAGTTCGGTTGCGGTACCGGCGTTGGATGCCCCGGAAGGGTCCTCCAGATAGAGGTCGAGATCAACG
>JAKUTA010000093.1 GCA_022447885.1 Candidatus Poseidoniales archaeon
CGCTGGTCTATGACATGGATGTTGATGATAGCCATCAGTAACACTGAGATGAAGAAGAAGATGCCTCCGGTGGGATCAGCCATGGCGAAGCAGAACAGCCAGGCGATGGTGAGCTTTATCGCGGTGGGTCCGGTCTTCTCCACTCCGAATCTCACCGGGAAGGAGTGGATGCCCGCTGCTCGGTCGCTGTCGACATCCATCAGAGAGTAGTTGAGGTCGTAAGCCGCGATCCAGAAGATCACGCCCATCGAAATCAGGAGCACCCTCGGATACCAGTGGAATCCGGTGATGGCGGCCCAGCCGAGGTCGTCCCCGACGATTCCCAGCCAGGCTCCCGCCGGAGCGAGCGCGAGGCAGCCACCCAGCCAGAAGTGGCACAGCCAGGTGCCCCGTTTGAGGTAGGGATAGATGACGAACGCGAGCACCGGCAGCCACGCCATCTGCAGCGCCACCATGTTCAGTTGCCACGCGCCCGCGAGCAGCATCGCCAGGAACACCACCGCGAGCGCCCACGCAGTTCTGAGGGACATCGCGCCCGAGGGAAGATGGCGGTCGGCCGTGCGTGGATTGGCGGCATCGACGTCCTTGTCGATGATGCGGTTGAGGGTCATGGCCAGTCCCCGTGCCCCGACGGCGGCGATGAGGATCCACACGATGTCCAGAACGGCGAGGTCGGATGGCTCGCCGTCGACAGCGATGAGCGCGCCGATGAGCACGAATGGAAGCGAGAACAGCATGTGCTCGATCTTCACGAATTCGAGTATCTCCCTGAATCCCATCAACTCACCTCGTGACGTTGGGTGACCACGGCTGGTGGTCGTATCCGTCGTTCGCGGAGGAGGTCTCGGTGCGAGCGATGGTCTCCTGGTCGTGCAGCGTGATCGCCGGCCAGCTGCGGATCGGGAGATCCGGGTCGAACTCGCTGGTGGGCTGGCCAGCCGCCTCGAGCGCCGCCCGACCCGGGTGTGGTATCGGTGCGGTCGCATCCCATGCCACCCTGGTGCCTGAAGGGTCGAAGTGCAGGTCCCTGCCGACGTCGAAGCGGACGAACAGTTGCCATAGCAGCCGCTTGTTCGTCCCTGAACCGTGCAACCTGATGTCGTCATCGGTGATGAACAAGAAGCGCAAGTGCCTCTCAACATCCAATTGCCATATTGATTCCATCAATTGAAAAACTCTCTCCCTCTGAGCGCGGCTCGCCTCCACCTGCAGCGCCCAGGCCGCCGGCTCCCGCACAGCCTCCATGCCGGTGCGCGCGCTGGGTCGGTCGTCGATGCTCGTCGTGACCACCAGCATCGAGGGGCGCAGGAGAGTGGTGTCGGTGACTCCGTCGATGCCGCGCACCTTGCCGATGAATTCGAGGAAGACTCCAGGGGGGGTCCCCTTCCCTCGGCGCCATTCTGGAGTTTCCCTGGCACTGGTTCCGCGGGGCAGCTCGGAACCGCCCAGCCGCGGGTCAGCGGCGGCCAGCGTGGTCGCATCGATGAGCAGTTTGTCGTGAACGTTCTCCCAAGGAGCCGCGCTCTCCAGCGTGTCGGCGACCATCCCTTCGAGCACGACGAGGTCGCCGGCGGGATCGACGCGCGCATGGAGCACGTCGAGCAGGTCTCCCATGCTGTGAACAGGATGGTCGGCATCGACCGCCACCGCCACCTTGGTGAACATCATCTGGCCGGCACCGAGAAGCCCCAGACAGGTCTTCCGGGCCTGCCGTGGATACCGTTGCTTCGATGCGATGATCGCCAGATTGTGGAAGCCAGTCTCCAGTGGGACATGCAGGTCGACGACGTCGCGATGCTGGAAGCGCAGTACTGGCAGGAACGCGGCGCCGATCGCCTCGCCGATGAATCCATCCTCCATCGGTGGCAATCCGACGATGGTCATCGGAATCACCGGGTCAGAGCGATGTGTGATCGCCGTCACGTGCATCACGGGATACTCCCCGGGCAGGCTGTAGATGCCGAAGTGGTCACCGAACGGCCCCTCCGTCCGCCTCTCTCCCGGCACGGCGTAGCCCTCGATGACGACATCCGCTTCGGCGGGCACCCACAGGTCCTGCGTGCGTGCTTTGACCAAGGGAAGGCGACTGTCGGACAGGAAGCTCGCGAACATGTATTCGGAGAGGTTGTCCGGCAGCGGGGAGACGGCGCTGAACAGGAGTTCGGGGGGTCCTCCGAGACAGATGGCGATCGGGATGTGCGCTTCCCCAGCCTGCGCGCTCGCGTGCGCGTGGTCGGCTCCGTGCTTGTGCATCTGCCAGTGCAGCCCACATTCCGTCGGCCCGTACACCTGAGCCCGATAGCACCCCATGTTGTGTTCTCCGGTGGATGGGTCACGGGTGACCACCAGCGGCAGCGTCATCGTCTGGCCACCGTCCAGCGGCCACGTCCTGGGGATGGGGAGTCGCGTCAGGTCCGGATTCGCGACGACGACCTGCTGACAAGCACCCTTCTTCACTCTCTTCGGAGCCATGCGCAGGGCCTGGCGCGCCAGCGGGATCCCCTTCCACGGCTTTCCCGCGATCGCGCCGACATCCGGCTTCATCAGTCCGACCAGCCGCTCGCCGACATCGCTCACCCGCTCGCACCCGAGCACCCGTCGCACCCGCTCCGGTGTCCCGAACAGGTTCATCGCCAGAGGGAACTCGCTGATCGTCCCGTCCGGCAGTCGTGGCTTCTCGAACAATATCGCCGGACCACCTGATTTCACCTGTCGATCGGCGATGCAACCGGCTTCCAACTCGACATCGACCGCACGTCGGATGCGCAGCAACTCTCCCGCGGCGTCGAGCGAGTCGAGGTATCGCTTCAGGTTGGTCCAGCCCACGCGTCGGCGAGGGGCCTCCCCTTTCAAATCCCGATGTACGGCCAGACTGCGACGACCGACTGATTGATGAGGCGGCCCTCCGCCGTTTGAGTCACATGGGTGATGAACCGACGCGCTGCGACGTGCTGGTGATCGGCGCCGGTCCCGGCGGCGGCTGCGCCGCGCTGCACTCGGCCCGCCGGGGCCTCGACACCATGCTCATCGAGGACCATCCCGAGGTAGGCACCCCGGTGCACTGCGGGGAGTGCATCTCCGACCTCGCCGTGCGCAACCTGGACCTCGACATACCCGACGATATCATCGCCCTGCCTGTGTCAGGAATCAGGGTCATCTTTCCGGACGGCACCGCCAAGTGCCTGACCGAGCACGGCTATGTCCTCGAGAAGCACCTGTTCGAGCGTTGGATCGCCGACGAGGCTCAGGACGCGGGCGCATCATTCCACCTGCAGCACAAACTTACGGGCATGGAGCGGATGGAGGATGAAGACGGCATATTCCAGGGATGGAGGTGCACGGGCAAAGGTGATCGTTTCCCTGTTGAGGCGAAGGTCGTCATCGACGCATCCGGGGTCGCCGGCGTCTGCTCCAAGATCCTGGAACTCAACCCGCGGCCGAAGGTGATCGCAGGAGTGCAGTACGAGATGCTCGACGTGCCGACGGATGGCTACCTCGACTTCTACATCTGGCCCGAGTACGCCAAGAAGGGGTATCTGTGGATGATTCCCAAGAACGACGGACGCGCCAATGTCGGCCTCGTGACCGAGGACAAGAAGGGGGCGGTGAAGGCTCTCGATGCATTCATCGAGAACACGCATTTCAAAGATCTCGAAATGGTCAATCCTCCTTGGCGGAAAGGGGACAAGGTGCGCGGTTTCGGTGGCACCATCCCGATCTCAGGCCCCCATGAGACGACCCACGCGGACGGGCTGATGCTCATCGGTGACGCGGCTGGATTCACCTCCCCCCTGTTCGAGGGCGGCTCGCATCTGGCGCTCAAGTCGGCGGTCTACGCGGCGGAGGTGGCACAGCAGGCGGTGGCGAAGGGTGACCTGAGCGCGGACCACATGGCCCGGTATCCGCGGATGTGGAAGGCGGAGTTCCCCCCCTATCACAAGATCCTGCGCGGCAAGGAGGCCCTGTATGCCCTGTCGGATGACGAACTCTCGCTGATGGCCCGCTGCTTCCCCGAGGAGATGAACGACATGGGTGTTAGAGGCAAGGGGATGATCGTGCTGCGCCTGTTGTTCAGGCGCCCGTCCCTCTACTTCAAGCGCATCGTGTCCGCCATGCTCGCGTTCGGCTACAGCCGCGCCAAGCACTACGGCTGGTAGCCCTGTTGTAATCCTTCAGGGCTCGGAGCGACTCGTCCTCGCAGCCCTTCCCCAGTCCCTATGGCGGAGGACTTGTTCGCCCCCCCTGATGCAGTGGCTCCTGGGACTCGCGCTGCTCTCAGCCTTGTTCGGTGCGCTCGCCCCCTGGGGACGGCTGTCCTCCAACACCCGTCACTGGGCTTCGACTGCGCTGATGGTGCTGCAGGCCTCACCGTTCGTCGTGCTGATGTGGCTGTTCATCTCCGATGACCTCGCTTACGAGATCGTTCGGCTGCACGGGGGCGCGGACATGCCGGTCGCCTACCGCATCAGCGCCGCATGGGGTGGACGGGAGGGCCCGCTCCTGCTGTGGGCCGGGCTGCTGACCGTGTGCGCGTGCTGGTTCGGCCGAGGTGGAGACACGGACGCTGGTCCCACCTGGGCCCTGCGTCAGCGCCTCACCCAGGGATTCATCCTCGCGCTGCTGGCGATCGCCTGGCTGCTCGAACCGTTCCGACCGGTCGTCGGCTTCGGGCGCAGCGAGTTGAACCCGCTGCTGCAGACCGACCTGATGGTCATCCATCCGCCGCTCGTGTTCCTGTTCTACTCGCTGTGCATGCTCGTGAGCATCCACTCCCTCGCCGCGTTGCTCGACCCCGAATCCGAGGGTGGACTGCCGACCCCCTCGATGCTGCACATCGCCCGCGCGGGCCTGCTCACCGGCGCGCTGGCGATCGGTCTGGGCGGGCTGTGGGCGTACACCGTGCTCGACTGGGGTGGTTATTGGGCGTGGGACCCGGTGGAGACCGGCTCGCTGCTCCCCTGGCTCTGTCTGCTGATGCTGCTCCATCTGCGCATCACACCCGGACGACCGCCGTCCCGCTGGGCGGTTGCGCTCGGTCTGCTTCCGGGGTGGTTCGCGCTGCACGCGACGATGGTGACGCGCGCCAACGGGGTGTGGGCGAGCGTGCACGCCTTCGTGGCAGGTTCGGGCTCGGGTGAGAGACCTGACTCAGCACTGGGACGACTGCTGGAGTTGCGAGCGAACGATGTGGCGGGCACCGAGGTGACCACCTACCTGGTGGCGCTGTTCGTCACGCTGTTCCTGCTCATCGCCTGGCTGATGCTCCAGCAGAGTGGCTTTGCGATCGACCGCCGTCGCTGGCGCTACGCCGCGTTGACCTCGCTGGCGCTCGTCGTGGCGATTCCCGTCTCCCGACTGATGTTCGTCCATTCCATCGGCTTCGATACAAGCCCGCTCGAGACGATTCCCGCATGGTTGCTGCTGACTCTGTGCGCGCTGCCCTTGTGCGTGGTCTGGCTTCCCCCGCAGACGGGATTCTCCAGGCTCCCCGACACACCTTCGCGGGCGCTTCCGATGTTCGCCGTGTGCGCACTCGCACCGATGTTGGGGGATCCGGTTGTTGCCGGACTCTCAGTGCTCGTGATGATGTTGCACGTCTCCGTACGCGGCCGTCGAACCGCCGTCTGG
>JAKUTA010000094.1 GCA_022447885.1 Candidatus Poseidoniales archaeon
GCTCGTGGATGATCACCTGACCCATCAGCCGTGGCAGTTCGACGTTGATCGCCCGGTCGGGGTGCATGTGCATGCCGAACAGCAGTTCGGTGACACCGATCATTCCGTGCAGGGAGCAACCCGGAGCCGGTTTGGAGAGGTCGATCTTCACGCGTGTGCCGGCTTCGAGATAGCAGCGGTAGGCGGGCAGCGCGATGTCGACCGGCAGCGTGCCCGACCAAGGGACGGGCAGAGGGTTGTGCAGCAGGATCGGGACCGCGTCACGATCGACGTTGTGCAGGTTCATCTCTTCTATCAGGTCGCCACGGACATCTTCCATCAGCATCGCTGAGATCTCCTGTGCGTGGCGGAATCGCACCTCGTCGTCGTCGTGCACCGCATCCACCGAACATCCGCAGATGTCGTCATGCGGGTGGTTACGTAGGACCTCGCGCCAGGCCAGCGCCAGACTGGCAGCACGGTTGCGGCGTCCCCATGAGTTGGTCGTGGCGGAGAGCGGTTCGACCTGGTCGGTGAGCACGCGCATCGTCTGGTCGTTGAGCCGCTTCAGGTACATCCGGCTGCTGAACACGCCGGAGAGCACGTTGCGGTCCCAGCCATCGTGAAGTTCCCCTTGGTGGCGGTGGATCTTCTTGCGCCCGATCCACTTCTTCATCTCACTGATGAACTCCGCGAAAGACGAGTGCTTGAACTGCGCACGTGAGCCGAATTCCGCGTTGGCGGCGTCGATGAGTCGGGGCAGCGCGCTCTGCGGGTGGGTGTGGTCGGAACCCTGACCGAACAGCATCTGGTCCGGTCGCCAGTCATACTTCTCCTGGTGCATGTCCAAGAGGGCGTACATCCGCTCCATGGCCGTGTCCACGTTCACCCTCCCTGAGTCCTTGCGTTCCAACGGCCGCTTCTCGAATCCCCACGCCATCAGGTTCGGGTAATCGGGCACCTGCTTGATGGCGAGCACCTCCGTTTCGCCGTCCGCCGCCTGCCAGTAGAACACGCCACGCGCATCCTTGGCGACCCACGGACCCGCACCGCGGGTGAAGATGAACGAGTCGAGTCCGCAGCCGCGCAGAATGGCTGGCAGTTGATTGACGTGGCCGAACGGGTCGGGAACGTATCCGACTTCGGAGCGTCCACCGAATTCCGCAGCGGTGCTCGCGCCCAATTGCAGATTGCGGATCAAGGCCTCTCCACCGACCAGGAACTCGTCGGGCAGGACATACCACGGACCGATGGAGAGCCTGCCCGCCTCGACGAGATCGACCAATCGTTGACGGTTCTCCGGGCGCGCTTCGAGATAATCCTCGAGCACGACCGTCTGGCCATCGAGTTCGAAGGTCGGGAACGCTTCCGGATTCTCTTCCATCAGGTCGAGCAGGTCGTCGACCAGTTGCACCAACTTGTAGCGATACTGCTGGAACGGCAGGTACCACGCCCTGTCCCAATGGGTGTGCGGCACGATGTGCCCGAGGATCTTCGCTTGGCCCGGCTCGGCCGACGGCGACATGTCGAGCGGCTCTTCCGGCTCGGCTTCGACCCCCAATTCCTCCTCGCGCAGAGGTGTGCGCAATGGAGAGAGTGGCTCCAAATCCTCGATCTCGACTTCGACATCGTCGCGAGGGTCGGCCAGTTCGTGCTCCACCACAGGCCCAATCGACTCCGTCAGTGCGTCGAGCGCGGCGTCGACCTCCTCCAGCGGAAGCGTCTCTTCCTGCTCAGGTTCAGGTGGAGTCACGGGAGGGGGTGCCAAGGGGGGCATTCCGCCAGGGCCGCTCGGAGGTGCAGCTGGAGGTTGTCCAGTCATCATTCCCAACGCAGTGTCCATCAATTGTTCCTCTGAGGGACTCTCGTCCGAGGGTTCTGGCTCCTCCTCTGCTTCGAATTCACTGCCCTCGTCGTATTCTTCCTCCGCGACTTCCGGTTCGGGCTCTGGCTCGTCCGCAACCACTTCCTCTGGTGCCGGGGCGTGGTCAATCTCCTCGTCAACAGGGGGTCCAGGAGGTCCTGAAGGTGGGCCACCGGGAGGTCCTACTGATGGCGGGCCGCCCAGAGATACTGATGGAGGCCCCGAGGGTGGCCCTCCGCTGGGGGGGCCTCCTGACGGAGGCCCTGAGGATGGTCCGCCGGGTGGGCCTGATGGAGGCCCTGAGGGTGGGCCTGACGGCGAGCTCGAGGGTGGGCCTCTTGGTGGGCCGGAACGGCTTCCCGGTGGGCCGCGTGGAGGGCCTCCGTTCTTGCTTTTGACGACCCTCCGCTTGCGCGCCATGCGCGCGGACACTTCGACCTCTCTTTGAATACTATCGACAGGCCATGTGAAATCGGGCGAGCGCTGCGGTCAGGAATCGATAGGTGTCAACAACGATTCGACACGTGCATCAATGTCTGGAGCGATGAGTTTCAGCGCGTTCCACTCTCCATGCGCCGCAATCGTCTGCTGCATTGTCTGGGAGGCGAGGTCGGACGGCTCGCGGTATGCGAGTGCGCCCCGAAGAGTGGCCGCCAGCGCGGAGTGAGGCAGACCGTGTTGCAGGCAGAGGTGCAGCGGCCCCAGGATGCGGTCGTGTAGCCCCAGTGTGCGGATCGGGTCGCGGCAGTTGCGCTCGATCGGGTCGCTGATGGTCTCGTCCTGGTATTTCCCCAGTGCCCGCTCGCACCACTCCTGTTGCTCATCGGTAGCGAACCCGAACTCAGCGATGAGCGCTGCCGATGACTCGGCCCCGACCGCTCGTGCGACCGTTGCGATATTCTCGTCATTGGCCGCGCCGGCTAGCATTGCGTGGCCCGCCTGTGCGCCCAAGTAGCAGACGGCAGCATTGATCGCGTTGTAGGTGTACAGTTTGCGTGTGAGTTCGATGGCGAAATCAGGCCGAGGCTCGAAGCCCGGGACGTCCTTGAGAAGTTCCGGATTCACCAGTGCATCACCATCCAATGGCAATGTCCAGTGATCCTGCACCTGAACGGTCAGGCTGCCGTGTTCCGCCACCTGCTCCTCGGTCGGTTCGATGCATGAGCGCAGGACCTGAGCCTGCGCCACTCCCAATCCCTCGAACGGAAGGTGTTGGCGCACGAGCGCTGCGGGATTGGGATGATTCTCACACAGGATGAGGTCGATCGGTCCGAACATCACCCGGCACTCGATCGACTCCTTCATCCATTCAGCCCATTCGGCCAGGTTGTCACCGCCGATCGACGTCAACAGCAGGTCGGCGACCGAAACCAGAGCGGCTACCTCGCCGCGCAGAACATCTGGTGTCCCCCTCACCGGACCGATTTCGCTCACCTCGCCGGTAGCCAGATTGCACAGTTTGTAGGTTGCTCCATCCAGTGCCCTTGACAGGCTTGCGTCACGGTCGACGAAGTGTATCTCCCAGCCGGCGTCGTGCAGCAGCTGTGCGAGAAACCCCCGACCGACTTTGCCTGCCCCGAAGATGACCGCCAGAGGCATCAGAGTCCACTCCTTGCCAGCCGTGCCGCACCCAGTCCAGAGGGTTCTGCGCCTCCAACGAGTTCGATTCCCTGTGGCCAGCGCTGGGCCCGTGCCTCGATCACCGGGCCGACCATCGCCAGCCCTCCGGCCATGCGCACCATGCGGCGCTCTTGGGTGTACGGCTTGAGAGCCTCCCTGATCGGCTCGAGAGCATCCACGAGTCCATGGACGATGCGCCATCCCTGCAATCTGGCATCGATTCCCGATTCGTTGGGATCGGTCTCCCAACCTCCGATATGGTCGGGGTCCGGTTCGAGTCCTCGTCTCCCTTCGATCTCGGCGTCGAATCGGGGAAGGGATTCGAGCTCCTCGAGTGTGGGTGGCTCACCCATCTCATCTGTCAGCCACAGCAATGTCAAGGTGCGCAGCGCCTGGTTCTGCACCCCGGTTGGCGCGTCCGGCAGTTGGGGGAACATCCGCAGCAGGGTACCTCCTCCACTGTTGGTGGATGAATAGAGCACCGCGGGATATTGGTCGGTCATCCGGGGCAGGTATGAGAGGCCCGTTTTCAGGGCGTGACTCCTCATCCTGGCCCGCTCATGCGGTTCGGAACCGCTGGCGACGACAGCCAGGTGTTCCGAGGTGGTCGCCAGATTGAGCAATCCGCGGTTCCCTTCGTCCATGGAGACCAATGCCGCTGTGAAGTCATCACATCCGATGCACACTTCCGTGCCCATCTCCAGACCACTGATATGCGCCCCGGAGCGGGTGACGTGACCGGCCAAGGTGCGCGGGTCAGAGATGTTCTCCGGCGTCACCTCTCCGAGCCCGATCCAACGTTCCAACTGCGGGGGAACCGTCGCTCCATCTCCACCGATCCAACCGCGCAGTGAGCGCGGGTCGCTGCAGACGTTCCCGGTGAGTTGCAGATTCAACAGGTCCTTGAGTTGAATCGCCGTTGCTCCGGGACAACGGCCGAGTTCCAGAGCCAACTGGCGCAACCTGCCTGGAAGCCACGAACCTCTCGGTGGGAGCACCGCCTCGATCGTGCGGTCCCGGGTGAGGGTTCCGAGCAGTTCAGCCTGTTCATCCACGACTTCCTTGGGCATCCAAGCCCACCATGGGATCAGGGGTCCGTGCGGTTTTCCATCCATCACCAGCAGACCACTCTGTCCGTGTGCCGTGATGCATACCCGCTGGATGTATCCAGGTGGGATCCATCCCCTGAGCTGCTCCTTCACACCCTCCCAGATCCAATCGGTGAGGGTTGCAGGTCTGTGAATCCGCTCAGGTCCTTTCCCGGGTTTGAGCAGGTCGTCCGCGAACGAACGCATGTCGATGTTCCCCTCCACATCGAGGAGAACCAGTTTCACGGCCGAACTGCCGACATCTATCCCAAGTGTCACCGGCTCTTCCATCGACTCACCTCAGGGTGCTTTCTCCGGCCATGCGTTCGGTTGCCAACCGAGAGCGGAGATTCCCGGTTCGAGGTCGATGAAACGGCCGGGTGAATCTGATTGGGCGGCTGTGATCAGATAGCCGTCGATCTGCGGGTGGCCACGGCAGGAGGATGGCTTCCAATCGCCGAGATCGGCTTCAACGGCGCGCTCGTAGAAATTGGCGACATCCGCTTGCAGGAAGGCGGTCGCCTGCAGCCGCCCACCCCGTTCCCAATGCTCTGACTCGTTGGGGATGACCGTGCCGATGCGCACTGCGATGCACTCCATTCCGCGTCCGGCTGCGTACTCCTCGCCCAGCATCTCGACGTGCACCTTGCTCTCTCCGTAGAATGAGGTCGGCGCCACACCGTGCTGAACGCCGATCAATTCGCCTTCGAGGTCGCCTCCGGGTTCCAGCCGGTCCTCCAGGCCGATCTGCACGAGTCCGGACGAAGCGAGCACTGCGCGCCTGATTCCTGCAGACGCGGCGCAGCGCATCACCCGCTCGGAGGCGATGAAGTTGTTCGAGCGGATGCTCTCGTCGGGATTGGATGGGTTGGCATCCGCAGCCAGGTGCACCAGCACATCGACCCCCGCGAGAATCTCGGTCAGTTCGGCATCAGCGACGGATGCTAGGGCGAAGTGCTGCGTCACCCTCGCCGGGGCCCTCTCATCGTCCGTGTTCCGTGAGGCGGCCAACCAGGCGTTGTGTGGCAG
>JAKUTA010000095.1 GCA_022447885.1 Candidatus Poseidoniales archaeon
TCCATGGATCTGAGTCGCTCCGCTTCACGTTCCACCGCTTGCGTATGCGTTCCGAGCAGGTCGCGGGTGTCTGCGAACGCCGCGTTGAAGCAGCCCCCGATCTCCATGGCCAGTTCAAGACCCGCGCTCCGCAGCCCTCGTTCGTCCACGACTCCGTCGTGCGCCTTAGCCAATGTCGATTGCCAGCGCTCGAAGTGCTGACTCATCAGGCGTGAACGACGAGCCTCCCGCACAACGAATCGGAATCGTTCGCGGATGTGCATCCCGTCGATTACTTCGGGGATATTATCCTCCAATTCCTCGGTGTCAGAGTGCTCGTCCAGCAGTTGACCTTCCGGAATGCAGCGCGGAATAACCTGCTGCTGGACATGTACCAGTTCGTTGAACGCATCCATTGATTCTGAGGATTTTCCAGCCTCTCCAGTGAATACGGTGGCCAGCGCATATCCGTCCGGAAGTCCTGGTTTGACCTGTGCGCTGAACAGTGGCTGGAACTCAAGTCTCAGTGTGGCACCCTCTTCACAGAGCAGTTGGGTGGCGTGATCCATCGACCCACCACGAGTTCCGACGTACCATTCCGCTTGTCCCGCCCATGTCACCATACGTTCCCGACTGCTCTCCAGACCGTTGGAGAGCAGCACTGCAAGCATTGAGAGAGACACCAATGCGGAGGAGGACGAGGAGCCCCCCGCGGCAGGGATCGTGGAGTCGAACAGGCAGTCGAACCCGAACTCCAGGCCCGGATGTGCACATGTTACCCGCGCCACCGCACCCTTGGAATAATTCTGCCAGCCCCGCTCAGGAGGATTCCCTCGCGACTCCAACCAACTCTGCCAATCACCACTGACGCGTAGTTCGTCGATGTTGAATTCAGCATCAGGGAACCCGTCCAGAACGGTGGATATCCTGACCACCCCATCATCCCGGGGGGCCACGACCGCCTGCATGCGAAACACATCGGAGGCGGCGGTTACGACCTCACACCGATACCAGGGCACGTAGTCCAGATGTTCACCACTCAGGCAGAGGCGGGCCGGACAGTCGAGGACCCAGACGAGGGATTCTCCGAAGCGGCGCTCGAACTCCTCGATGAGGCCGACATCACACACCCCCATCGCCTTCAGCATCGATGTCGAACGCGGCTCGCACAGCATGGCAGTCATGCTCGCGCTGGAGGCTTCTGCCCTTCAGCGTGGCGCGTAGGACACGCCATCATGGTACATCGGCGGCTTCATGGCGGCTGAGCGAGTCGAGCGGCCCGCGGTGAGCCAGTGGCGGATGCTGATGAGTTGCAACAACTGGCAAAGTTGGTCGAGGTCAACCGCGGCAGGATGTCACGTCTTTCGGAACAGATCACCATGTTGGAGAAGGCGGCGGCTGAGCATGGGCAGGTTCTGATGGCACTCAAAGGGCTTGAAGCCGGGCCAGATGCCAAGACGATGGTTCCATTGGGCGCAGGCGTTCAACTGGTGGTCGAGCGGTCACCAGGCAGTGGGGTCGTCATCGATCTGGGCAGCGGAATCCAGGCCGAGCGCCCGCTCGAAGAGGCGA
Source organism: Candidatus Poseidoniales archaeon (assembly GCA_022447885.1). Lineage (GTDB taxonomy): Archaea > Thermoplasmatota > Poseidoniia > Poseidoniales > Thalassarchaeaceae > JAKUTA01. The sequence continues at coordinate 1,552 of JAKUTA010000095.1, forward strand.
TTCCGATGGTCGAGAAGCGCCTCGAGGACATCGAGATGTTGTTGAGCACGCTGAACGAGCAGTTCGATTCCTCCGAGGAGTCGGTCAAGGAGATCGTGGACCGGTTCAACGCCCTGCTGTCCGAACTACAGGTTGAGGCGGCGAGCGAGGAGGCTGCAGAAGCTGGGCCGGGATCAGGTACGACCGAACCAACCAAACGCCGCCGACGTTCGATCGGCGGGGATCTCACGCTCGATGACTGACTGAGGTGTGAACATGGGTCTGTTCGACGTTTTCCGCAAGCGCGTCAAGAAGGTCGCCGAGGACACCGACGAGGACGATCTGTCCGCACCCGAGGAGAGTGATGAGGCGGAGGCAGCACTGGCTGAGCGCGAACAACTCGAGCAGGAGGCGGCCGAAGCCGAGAAGGCAGCAGAAACAGAGGCCGCATCCACAGACGACTGGGAGGACATCGAGTCGATCGAGTCCGAGACCCCACCATCGGCCCCCGAATCGACTGATGAATGGGATGACTGGGAGGATGACCCAACCCCCGAACCACTGTCCCCCACTCTTTCAAAGAAGGAGCGCAAGCAGGCGGAGCGTGAACGACGTCAGCAGGAGAAGGAGCGCAAGCGGCTCATGAAGCAGGGCTTCGACGTCGACCAGAATGTGCGCCCCGACGGTTCGCGGATCGATCTGCACGTGATGCGTTCCACGACCGGGCGGGAACTCGTGGAAGTGAAACACGCCCCGAAAGGGTCGGTTGGTGTCCAGAAGGTCGTGAGCGACTCAGGGCAGGACATCGAGGTCGATCTGGGTGGTGGGGTCGTGACCAGAGGTGGGCGGGTGATCAAGTCCGGGGCAGCGCTCGATGCGTTGTTGGATGAGCTGGAACTCGTGCTGCTGGAAGCGGACATGAGTCGCATGTCCGTCGATGAGGTGATAGGAGCCCTGCGAGGGGAGTTGGTCGGCAGCCGCTTGCGCAGGGGCGCGGACCTCTCCAAGGTCATCGAGGCTGCACTCAAGCGGACTTTGCACTTGTTGTTGGTCGCGGGCTACTGGGACTTCGAGGAGACCGTGGACAAACTGGTCGCTGACGGTGACCTGCCGGTGGTCATCATGATGGTCGGCGTGAACGGCACTGGAAAGACCACCACCACCGCCAAGATAGCCCATCGCCTCAAGCAGAAAGGCTTGGGCGTCGTGCTCGCCGCCGCCGACACCTTCCGCGCCGGCGCCATCGACCAGTTGGACATCCACGCCGAGCGCATCGGTGTGCGTTGCATCGCCAGCCAGAGGGGCGGCGATGCTGCTGCGATTGCTCGTGACGCCATCGAGCATGCCAGGGCCAGACACCAGCAGGTGGTGATCGTGGACACCGCTGGCAGGATGCAGAACAAGACCAACCTGATGGAGGAGCTGCGCAAGGTACACCGCGTGACGAAACCCCATCTGGTGCTGTTCGTCGGCGATGCGCTCGCCGGCAACAACGCAGTCGAGCAGGCCGTGGAGTTCCAGCGCATGCTGAAGTTCGATGGTGCCGTGCTGTGCAAACTCGACACCGATGCCAAAGGTGGCGCAGCACTCAGCATCGCCCATGCCACCGGGAAACCGATCGTTCTGGCGGGAGTCGGCCAGGGATACGATGATCTGAGGCAGTTCGACCCTGACTGGCTCATCGAGGAGATGTTCGCATGAGTGATGACATCCTGCAGTCGGAGGAGTCCATCAAGTTCTTCTCACTCATCCACATGTTGCAGCGCAGTGCGTTGGTCGGGTTGGGATTGATGCCCGATCGTGAGGGTGAATTCATACCTCATCTAGAGGAAGCGAAGGCAGCCATAGACCTCATCGGAATGTTGCAGAAGCGGACAGAAGGCAATCTCGAAGATGTGGAGCAGACGTTGCTGCAAGGAATCCTTACCGAGCTGCGCATGCAGTTCGTCCAAGCACCCAAGGAAGTCGAGCGCAAGCAGGCGGAGGAGGAAGCCGCCGAGGAGTTGAAGCAGACCTTCGAAGATCCCCAGAGTGCATCCGTGGAGACTCTCATCGACGACGATGAAGGCAGTGATTCCGAGGAGTGAGTGCACCGCTCGATTGATGTGACTGGCTTACTTGGCCCGCTTCAAGAGGGAAGCAAGTGACACGCGTCACCGATGTCGAGGATGAGGATGCACCACTGGTGCTCATCGTTGACAACAATGCGATGGTTCTCCATCGCCTCCATCAGTTGTTCACCCAGAGAGGCTACCGCGTTCTCGAATGTGAGGATGGAGACAAGGCGGTCGACCTGTTCGTCGCAGAGGAGCCCGAACTGGCATTGCTCTCGCTTGACATCCCGACCATCGATGGGCACGTGGCGGCGCTGGAGATGCGCGAATCGCGCGAGGATGCGCGCATAGTGCTGATAGCATCGCGCGGACGCATGCAATTGGCACGCGACGCGGCATTCAGTGCGGGCGCCGTGGCCGTGCTCCAGAAGCCGGTCACGGCAACCTCCGTCGAAGAGGCGTGGGAGGACATCATGGGTGATGTTCCTGATGCCCCTGGCGTCGCCGACCTCGACCAACTCTACCCGGATCTAGAGGAGAAGGATGCCGAGGAGGCATCCGCGGCCGACCTGTTGGGAGACCTTCCGTTGCCACCACCACCAGACTCCCTTCCCGCCTTGTCCAAGAAGGCCCCAAGCCGTCGTCGAGGGAAGGGTTTCTTGCTGCTCGCGTTGGTGCTGTTGGGTGGCGCGTTGGCAGCGATCGGCTACGGGTTGAAACAGATGGGCATGCTCCCGTTCTGATCAAACCAGGTCTGGAACATCGGGCGGCGCCCCCCCGATCAATCTCGTTGCTGGGGGTAGTGGCAGGGCCGCTGGTTGCTGGACGGCCTGCAGTTCAACTAACTGAACCGGCACATAGGGGACGAGCATGCTTCCAACCGGTGCATCAGTGACCACCTCGATCCTGTGCTGCAGGCTGGTGATGAGCGTCGCATCGCAGCGGGAGAGTCGCGCATCCAGCTCACGGTGGACGTTGTACTGCCACAGCGCCAGAGCGAACAGTGCACCGGTCGCCACCACCGCCATCAGCCAGGTCATCGCGTAGGCCATCAACCAGCGGATGGGTGCCGCCGCTGTCAAGCATTCGCCCAGTGCCTCATCCTGAGATGATGCCGTTCACTGCTTCCACAGGGTCTTCAGCACCCGTGATCGGACGCCCGATGACGAGCAGGCTGCTTCCCGCAGCGACAGCATCCTCTGGTGTGGCGACGCGTCGTTGGTCATCGGCCGCGCTGCCCGCTGGCCTGACGCCCGGAGTCACCAGCAGGAACGGCTCGGGTAGCAGGCTGCGCAGATGGGCCACTTCGAGGGGCGAACAGACTGCACCATGGACTCCTGAATCGTACGCCAACTGAGCCAGCCGCTCCACCTCTCCTTCCTCAGCGTCCAGGCTTGTTAGCACTGTTATCGCCAGCAGGCGCATGTCGTCCCCGGCACCGGCCACAGCCGCTCTGAGCATCTCCGCGCCGCCGCTGGCGTGCACGGTCAGCAGATCCACTCCGAGTTCTGCGGCGGCGGTCGTTGCCAACCCAACTTGGTGTGGGATGTCGTGCAGCTTGAGGTCGAGGAACACCCTGCCACCGCGTTGCTTGATGGCGTCCACCACCCCTTTTCCGGCATGAGTCCAGAGAGATACACCCACCTTGAACCAGCAGATGCCAGAAGGAAGCAGCTTGTCGACCAGATCGAGAACACGGTCCACATCGAGGATGTCGAGCGCCACGATGACCTGGTCAGCGCGCACCATCAGCCGGCGCGGTCAGCCTCCAACCCCTCAATGCTTCGGTTGCTAAACCCAGTCATTCTCGAGGATGGGATGGACTGTGTCGATTATCGATTCCTCGATCGGGCGCCACTCCATACCCAGCTCTCGTTCGGCGGGCGAGGCATCGAAGAACGATTGCTTCCTGAGGTGCGCCCGAGCCCAACTGACAGTGATCTTTGGATGGAACAG
>JAKUTA010000096.1 GCA_022447885.1 Candidatus Poseidoniales archaeon
ATGAATATGACGATGATGACAATGGCACGGGTCAGAGCCTTGACTTCCCGTTCATGAAGGGAGTCGAGGCAGCCGACAAGGCAGGTATCTCAGCTTCGCCGTCAGTGGTGTTCGTCGGCTCCGATGGAGGAATCGTGACGATTCACAAGGGTGGCCTGGACGATGCTGACGAGATTCGCACCTAATGGGAATCTGCTGGTGGAACCGTCTGATGCGCGTGCTCGCGTTTGAGGACGGATGGGACATCGCCGAGCTGCTCGAACGGGACGGTGTGGATGTCAGCGCGCTGGAAATCGTGCAGCACTGGGACTCACAGGATTTTCTCGAGAGAATACGCGATTTCGTGCCCGATGTGCTGCTGCTCGACCACTTCATCCCCCCGACCAAGGGTCTCGAGGTGCTTCGCCAACTGAACGCGGCTGTCAGCGCAGGTGAGGTGGAACGACCTGAGTTGGTCGTGGGAATGAGTTCTGCCTCGATGGCCAACACGAGGATGCTCAACGAGGGTGCTGACCATGGCATCCTGAAGTATTCACTGGCCACTCTCGACTTCTGGCCGCGTCGGCAGGATTGAGACATTCGACCGTTTACGACGGTCGTGTCAAGTCGACGGTTGCGACTCCAGCGGGTGTTCGGCGTCCTGCTCGTCCTGCTGCTGACGACCTGTCTGCTGGCACCGAGCGCCAGCGCGCAGTTGGGACTCAGAACGCCGCAACAGGTGCACCTTTCACTCACCGCCGACTCTTCTGAGATGGCGGTCACGTGGGTGACCGAACTGTCTGCTGATAATGGGGTTGAGTGGGGCCTGTCAGAGGATGCGCTCGACCAGAGCGCGACCGGCAGCAGCCGGATGTACGAGTGGACAGTCACCATCCACAGCGCCACGATGACCAACCTGTCACCGAACGAGGAGTACTTCTTCCGCGTCGGGGGTGCTTCAGGCTGGTCTGGGACATCCTCGTTCTGGACGGCAGCGAACGACAGCGTCCACATCGCCGCCATCGCCGACCACAGCACTTCCAGTGCGGCGGAGGCCACCGTGCAGCAGTTGATCGATGCCAATGTGACACTGGTCACCCTGTCAGGCGACCTGTCGTACGCCAATGGCTATCAGCCCACATGGGACGATTGGGGGGAGATGATGGAGCCCTCCGCCCGCCGCACACCCTGGATGTTCGCTCCGGGCAACCATGAGGAGGAGGCGTTGTGGGGATTCGCCGCCTACGAGGCCCGCTTCAGCCGTCCGGATGGCGGCAGCGGCTCACCCTTCTGGTACTCGTTCCACCACGGGCCGGTGACCTTCATCTCGATCTCCAGCGAGCACGAGTACACTGAAGGGAGTCCACAACTGGAGTGGCTGGAGGAGGAGCTGGCGCGAGCGAACGCCAGCCGCGAAGCGCATCCCTGGGTCATCGTGCTCGGACACAAGCCGATGTACTCCTCCAATTCCTATCATGGGAGTGAAGTCGCCCTCCGCGACGCGGTAGAGCACCTGCTGGTGAACCACTCTGTTGACCTCGCCATCTGGGGCCATGACCATTCCTACGAGCGCACCTATCCGGTGATCGCGGAGGAGGTGTTCGACATCGGAGACCAGAACGGAACGGTGTTCGCTTCACCCACTGCTCCCGTGCATCTGGTCGTCGGAACGGCTGGCCAGACTCCGTACGATGACTTCGATGACCCGCAACCGGGATGGTCAGCCCATCGAGAGGCATCCTTCGGGATAGCGCTGCTCGATGTCGACCGGTATTCGCTCAAGATGCAGTTCCAGCTCGCGGATGGCTCGATAGGCGATGAATTCACGCTGAACCGGGAGATTCCGCTCATCCCGACCAAACCAGCCCCGAAGAAGGGCTTGCTTCCTGCCGCTGGACTGCCGCTCTTGTTGCTGGCCACGGCGCTCGCGGCGGTCTACTCCCACTCGAACCAGTCGTCCTCGTCGGCCGGGCGATACCACCACTGTCCCTCGTCGTCCTGCCACCACTCGACGCCGTCCTCGTCGACGCTAATCGAGTCGTCTTCCTCCTGACGAGCAGGTGCTGGCTCGCCCTCTTCCGCTCGCTGCTCCTCGAGGATCTTCTGCTTGACCCCGGCTACCTCCTTCTCCTCATCGTGGAACACCCGGCTCCCCGCCGGGTCCTGTGAACGCAGGTGCGCATGGTCGCCAGAGGTGATCGCATCGTCGCTCTCCTTGTAGAACTCCTCCGCCATCTGGTGCTTGTAGTCGTCGTACTCGTCCGAGCCCCAGGAGCCTTGGGCTGCATCGGAGCGGCTGCGCATCAACTCGTCGAGGTTGATCTCCTTGCCCAGTTCCGGTTCGGGGGAATCGGGCATCTGGTCGTCGCCGAAGAATTCGTCTGAATCATCCTCTAGCTTCTCGTAGGTGTTCCCATCAGGGTGGATCTCCTCCACTTCCTCCAGCAGCAGGTCGTGCTCCTCGGCATCGATGCGTTCCTGGTCGTACTGCTCGCGGATGACACGCGCGAGGGTGTCGAGTTCTCCGCCGAGATCCTGCTCGGCGGTATCCTCCTGCACTTTGTCGATCTGGTGCATCAGGCGATCGTAGGGGCTGCCGGTGAGGCTGCCGAGTATCCGCCCGAGTCCCTTCCTCTTGCGCGCCATCGTTCGACCTTGAAGCGGTTCGACCGCCAACCCTGTTAAGGATTCACCGCCGACAAGCGCCCATGGTAGACGCTTGGCTGGTCGAGGCGATGGCCGCCTACAACGCCGATTCGCTTGCCGATCGCGACGGTTATCGCGGGCTCGTCCACGTTCCCGGAGAGGCGCTGGAGACCATCCTGTTGTGGTCGCTGGAGTCGCTTCCCGACGAGATCCTCGTCGGCTTGGACGGTGACAACGCTCGGCCGCATGTGGCCGAGGTCGACGAGCTGTTCCGCGGCGCCGACCACGAGGACGGCCTGTTCGCCGGGGAAGGTCAGGTCCTCGGCGATGTGACCCTCGTCAATCGCGGTGACTCGTGGTCGGTCCACCATGTTCCCGAGGAATGGACGGACGGCATCTTCGCTGAATCGAGAGGCACGCGCGGTGGCCGGTTCATCCACTGGCTGCACACCCATCCGAACGCGGTGGCCATACCCAGCGAGCAGGACGCGGACGCGGCGCAGCACACGCGGGGGGTGGACATGATCCTCGGAATCGAATTCTCTCCTGAGGGACCGCTTCCATGGTTCGAGGATACCGAGGGGGTGAGGCGGCGGCTGCAACCAGATGAGGTTGCTCCAGTGCAGGAGCAGCGCGGCGGCCGCGGATGGGGAAGTTGGCGCAGGAAGAGGGAGCGCCCGGTCCTCGGTGTGGCTCCGACGGGACATCGCATCCACGGACTGGAACTGATCTCGTTCCACAGGTCTGGTTGCGGGATCAACGTCATCTTCGTCGCTGAGCAGGGCTTCCCCTACGGCTGGGAAGAGGGCGCTTAGTGAGGCTCGGATGTGACGCGGCGGCTCGCCTCAGAGGCTGATCACTTGAACACGTGCTCGCGGTAGTAGGCCAGTTCAGCGACTGATTCCCTGATGTCATCCATGGCGCGATGACCTCCCGATTTCTCCAGATTCGGCACCTCGGGATACCACCGTCTGGCGACTTCCTTGATGCTGCTGACATCGATGCTGCGGTAGTGCAGGTAGCCGTGCAACTCCGGCATGTAGCGCCTGAGGAATCTTCTGTCCTGGCCGATGGTGTTGCCGCACAGGGGTGACTTGCGCTCGTCGCAGTGCTCCTTGACGAACTCCAATGTCTGCCGTTCCGCCTCCTCCTCAGTGATCTCACTGGCGCGCACGCGCTCGATGAGCCCGTTGTCGGTGTGGTGGGTGACGTTCCACTCGTCCATCACTGCCAGTTGTTCCTCCGACTGGTGGATGGCGAGGCTCGGTCCCTCGGCGATGATGTTCAATTCCGAATCGGTGATGAGCGTGGCGATCTCGATGATGCGGTCGACATCGGGGTCGAGTCCGGTGAACTCGCAGTCTATCCAGACGAGGTCCGCTTCGGTCATCTCCACTAGGTGGTGGCCGGCCTTCATCATCATTCGCATCTCGGTTTTGGGGGTGCTCGCTCGCGGGCAGGATGAAAGGCGAAGGACGGCAGCAGGCGGACATCCTGCCAGTTGGACTGGTGGTAGGCTCGAGGTGTTTGGATGGAGGAGAGAGAGGTCGGTTTCATCGAACTCCTGCGGGTGAACCCGGTGTTCCGGCGCTACTGGGGCGCAAACGCGGTATCGATGCTCGGTGAGTGGTTCAACACGGTCGCACTGTTCGTGCTCATCGACGCCATGAGCGGCTCCTCGGAGCTGGCGCTCGGTGTGCTGTTCATACTGCGCATGTTCGCGCTCGCCTTTCCGCAGCTGCTCACCGGTGTGCTCGCCGACCGCTACTCGCGCAAGTGGCTGATGGTGCTCGCCAACCTGCTGAGTGCTGTCGCTGTCGGCTCGCTGCTGTTTCTGCCCGCCGACGGTCCCATCTGGTACGTGTATGCGGTGGCTGCAGTCCTGCAATTGCTGCACGCGGTCTACGTGCCCGCCGAGAACGCGGCGATCCCGAACATCACCAAGCCGAATGAACTCTTGACTGCCAATGCCTTGAACTCAGGCACCTGGTCGGCATCGCTCGCCATCGGAGCATCGCTCGGAGGCTTCGTGGTCGCCGCCTACGGAGTCCAAGTCGCCTTCATCACCAATGTGGCCGCGTTCCTGTTCGCGGCTGCGGTCATCGCCACCATCGACATCCCGCAGCGGACCGAGGAGAAGCCTGACGGGTCGTTCATCGCCTCCAGTCTCAGTCAGATCGCACACGGCATCCGCATCATCTGGACGACTCCACCGATCTACAGGGTGATCACGGCGAAGGCGCTGTGGGGAGTTTTCGGTGGTGGGCTGATCTACATGCTCATCCTCATGGGGGCGGACATCGGACTGGGTGACATCGCCGCAGGCATCGGAGTCCTGTTCGGGGCTCGCGGGATCGGCACTGGCCTCGGTCCCATCCTCGCCCGTTACCTGTTCACCGACCGCTCACGCTGGCCGTACCTGCTCGGCTGGCTGGTGTCCACCTGTGGGCTCGCCTACACCGTGATCGCCTTCATGGAGTGGTCTGCGCTGATCACCATATTCGTGGTGTGCGCACACGCCGCCAGCGGCGCCAACTGGGTGCTCTCGACCGTGCTGCTGCAGGAGCGCTCGGAGGACGAATGGCGCGGGCGGGTGTTCTCGGTCGACTTCCTGCTGATGACCTTCGTCTACGCCTCCTCGGCACTCGTCGCCAGCCTGCTGCTCGAATACACCGATCTCACACTTCGCACGACGGTGCAGATGTTCGCCATCGGGCAGTTGCTCTCAGGATTCGTCTGGGTGGCGCTGGTCACGCCCGGTGAGCGGCGTGATGCTCTGGCCGCTGAGGGTGTCGTGGGCGACGCGGAGAGTTGAAGGGCCGGAGGCTGTGCGCCGGCCCCATGGTCGAACTGGTTGACCAAGCGGATGCGCGGGGCCTGGCAATGCGCCCGAGCCTTCCCTTGG
>JAKUTA010000097.1 GCA_022447885.1 Candidatus Poseidoniales archaeon
AGACCATGCCCACGTCGCGTGCGCCGGGGGGCAGGTCGTTCACCACGTTGCCATCGATGAGGATCTTCCCTTCGGTAACATCCTCGAGGCCTGCCAACCTGCGCAGGCTGGTCGACTTGCCACACCCGCTGGGCCCCACGAGCACCAGGAATTCGCCATCGTTCACGGTCAGATCCAGGTCGATGACCGCCTCCGATCCGTCCTCGTAGCGTTTCGTCACCCCTTCGAACCTCACTTCCACCATTCGCTCACCCCTTGACGCCTCCTGCTGAGAGTCCTTCGACAAGGAACCTCTGGAACAGTATGAACAGAATCACCACTGGAATGCTCACGAGCAAGGAGGCAGCGGCGAAGTCACCCCAGGACTGGCTGGTGGCGGAGATCATCGAAGATAGACCGACCGGAAGGGTGTACATGTCGTTGGAGGTGTTGAAGGTGAGCGCCAGCAGGAACTCGTTCCACGCCGCCAGGAAGGAGAACAGCGCTGTGACCGCCACCGCCGGCAGGGAGAGTGGCAGGACGATCCTGCGGAAGACCTGTGGTTGCGTGCAACCGTCGAGCAGTGCCGCTTCCTCGAGCTCGCGGGGAATCGTGTCGAAGAACCCCTTGAGCATCCACACGCACAGGGGCAGAGCGGTTACGGAGTAGGCGAGGATCAGCCCGAGCGATGAATTGAGCAGACCGAGGGACTTCATCACCAGGAAGTAGGGTACGAGGATGATGATTCCCGGGAACATCTGCACCAGCAGGAAGGAGAACATCGCAGGTTCACGCCCCCTGAACCTGAAGCGGCTGAAGGCGTATCCAGCGGGAACGGCCAACGCCAGCCCGAGCATCGTCGTGCCGATGCTGACCACAAGTGAATTTCGCAGCCAGATCCAGAATGATTCTCCGCCCAGGACCTTCGAGAAGTGGGCTAAGGTGAAGGCGTCGAACACCTCTCCTCCGAGAGCATTGCCCGGCGAGATGGCTGTGTCGAGGATCCAGATGACCGGAATCAGCACCACCGCCACTGCGTGCAGCAGGACGATGTGCACACCGGCGGCTGAAAGCCGGGGTCCGAGGGAGCGGTTGCGGGCGAGACCGCGTTCGGCTCCCTCGACGGTCATGTCACCCCGGACCCAGGCGGATACATGCGGCGCCGAGAGCCACCAGATGGCCGCGGCAGCAGGCAGCATCAGCCACGCCCTCGCCCACACGTCGAACAGGACGAAGTCGGACATGGCCAATCTCAGCAACCCGGATGCCATGGCGAACCCGGCGACGACGATGGCGAAGTCCCGCCGGGCGCTCGCCCCTTCAGCGGGCAGCATCATCAGCAGGATGCCGAGGATGCAGACGTCGAGCCAGGAGAGCAGCATTCCGTCACTGCTGCGCAGCCACTCCACCGGGATGATCGCCAGGTTCACGCAGATGGCGAAGGTGAGCCATACGCGCAGCGTCGAGAGCTCCACCGGGCGGTAATGCCGCTTGGCCAAATCCGAACTCACACGACCGCCTCCGTTGCATTGGTCCGCTTCAGGTAGACCCAGGAGAATGCGACGAGCATCGCGAAGATGACCACCGACCACGCCGCGGCAACGCCGTAGGCGCCATCGCGGAATGCCACATCGTAGACGTAGGTGATGAGGATGTCAGTGGAGCCGGGTTCACCGAACCACAGGTCAGGACCGCCGCCGGTCATCAGGTAGATCACGTTGAACATGTTGAATGTCCAGATGAACCCGAGCAGCGACAGCGGAACCAACGCCGGCTTGAGGTTGGGCAGGGTCAGGTGCCTGAAGCAGTCCCACGCGCTCACACCATCCAATTCCGCCGCCTCGTACATGTCACCCGGCAAGGCCTGCAGCGCACCTGAGAGTGACATCATCATGAACGGGATCCCGAGCCAGATGTTGACCATGATGACCAGCGCCTTGGCGCCGGTCGGGTCATTGAGCAGGTTCAGGTCGGTCCCGAGCAGGTCGTTCACCAATCCAGCCGGTTCCAGCATCCCCCGCCAGACGAGCACGGAGATGTAGGATGGAATGGCCCACGGAAGCAGCAGCACCGTTCGGTAGGCGGTACGGCCGCGGATGTGCTTGCTGTTCAGCATGATGGCGAGCAGCAGCCCGAATCCGATGTGCGCGGCGACGTTGACGACCGTCCATACCAGCGTGAACAGAGTCACCCTGAGGAACCCTGATGCGGTGAACACCTGCACGAAATTGGACAGACCGACCCACGCCTGCTCACCCAGATGTGTCTGGTCAGCGTCGGTGAACGAGAGCCAGATGCCGTAGAACACGGGATAGAAGGTCAGGATCGCCAAGGCGAGCAGCGCCGGTGCGACGTAGAGGTGGGCCAGACGAGAGCTGGTCCTGCCGGCGCGTGCGTCCTGCCAGCGCAGGAATGACAGCAGGGCGACGAGCGAGACGGCGATCGCTCCGATGGCGAACAGGATGGGAGAGGTGTCCGGCGCAGGTGGAAGGACGTCCTCCACCTCTGTGGAGGCCGATAACTCGTGCAACAGGGTCCAATCACCCCCCCCTGACGACGCATATACCTCGATCTCGTGCATCTTGCCAGGCACCATCCCGGTGAGGTTGCAGGTCAACGAGGCGTCGGCGGCCCAGCAATCAGCGCTGTCCGGGTGCAACGAATGGTTCTCACCATCCACGACCAGCAGGTAGGATTCGACCATCGGCTCCGCAGCAACCGTGATCGTGATGCTGCGGTATCCCGGGACTGGTGGGAAAGGCTCGGCTGTCTCGGTTCCAGCCAGCATCGAGATGAGTTCGGCGTTGGCGGCGGCCAGCGCATCTTCGGCGGTGGCGACCCCGATGTAGACCTGGTTGAACGCCGTGCCCATGGGGGAGTAGACGAAGGACATACCCTGGGTCGAAGGTGCTGGGGTGCCCGCCTGTGCCTGGGCGAGGAATCCCGAGATGACGGGGTCGGTCGTGAGTTCCGCATCATCGTAGAGTACGAGCGCGGTCGGCATCGTGTAGGTGTCGAGCGCGAAGTCGCGCTGGACTGCAGCGGAAGACAGCCACAGGGCGAGGTCGACCGCCGCGACCTTCTCGCTGCTCTGCTTGGTCACTGACCACCCCTTGAAGGTGACCAGTGGCGAGGCGCGCATCCCGGTCTCGCTCATCACCGGCAGAAGCGCCTGTCCGACTTCGAGCCTGCTCGCCTCATACATCGCCCAGTTCCACGGACCATCGACCACCATCGCCGCCTTCGACGAGATGAACTGCGTCTTCATCGACTCGATCCCTGTCCCGGTGGCCACCACTCCGTGCTCCTTCTCCAGGGCGATCATCCAGTCCATCGCTGCTGCTGAACCGTTCGAGTCGAGGGTGGGATTCCCCTGCTCGTCGAACAGATGACCGCCGAACCCCTCTTGGAACGGGAACCACCAGTAGGTCTCCTTCACCGGCATGGCGAGCCCTCGGACATCACCGTAGGTCAGGTTCTCCGCCGCGGAGAGGAGGTCGGCGCTGGTCCAGTTCTCATCGGGGTAGTCGATTCCTCGCGCATCGAACAGCGCCTTGTTGTAGATGAGCGACAGGCAGTCCTGGCTCGCCGGAACCCCCAGCAGGGCATCTCCGTAGTGCATCGCTGACAGTGCCCGCGGGTCGAACTGGTCTCGTTCCAGCGGAGTCAGGTGGGGGCGCAGGTCCTCCAGCAACGGATAGCCATCGACGCGCACCTCGCCGATCTTGCCGAGCTGGTCGTTGGAGAGGCGTACCAGATCCGGTGCTTCACCGCCCTGCGCCGCGGTCATGAACACCCGATCTGCGTTCTCGAACGGCACCCACGTCGCTTCGACCGTGACCGACGGATTGGCCGCTTCGAAATCAGCGACCGCGGCGAGGAAGGTCACCTCCTCCTTGCTGTCCGCGTTGAACGTGTACCACACGACGAGCGTCTTCGGACGCTCATCGTCATCAGCGACAACGAATCCAGGCCCAGAGTCATCTCCACCTATGCAGCCTGCCGACAGCACGGCCAGAACCAACAGAACCGTCAGGGGCGCCCTCGACTTCACGAAAAGACGCTGACTTGCGGGGTTATTGGCGTTCCTCATTCATCGCCTACGGCGATGAATGATTCTCCGGGAAACAGGTGAGGCCAGATGTCGCGCAGGTCGTCTGAGTCGACAACAGGAACACCCGCGTCAGTGAACGCATCATGAGCATCGGGGCGCCTCGGGTTGAAACCGATGAACTGGGAGCCGGGGATGTGCATCGAGAGGTCCATGCTGCTGTCGCCGACCGAGATCACTTCGCTCGGTTGCAGTTGTCGTATGCGGACAAGTTTGTGGATCAACGCTCCCTTGTCGTGCGCGGGGACCGTCACCATTCCCTCATCGAGGAGGTAGCCATCATCGTCGTACTGGAAACCGTTAGCCGCCCAATCGTCCACTCCGAGCAGCTTCGCGATGGAGCCGATCATCAGGTCGACCCCCGCTGAAACGATCACCGACGCCACATCTCGTTCGCGCAACGCCTCCACCACCTGCTGCGCACCGGACATCAGTTTCACGCCTGAGTAGCAGCGGAGCAGCTCATCGCGGTGAATCTGCGGCTGGACCGATTTCCACTGCCTGATATCGTCGGACATGAACTCGGCGTCGCTGATCTCGCCGGCGATGAAACGGGAGAGCATGTCGGTGTCACCGGTGCCGAAGTGCTCGTGGATGAGCACCCACGAAGAGATGGTGTCGGCGAGTACGCCATCGCAATCGAAGCAGACCACCTTGAGCGTCACTTGACCACCGAGGATGCGAGTCTGTTCCCGTTCATATCCGAATCGCCCCTACAGGGACGTCAGAGGGTCCACCCCTGCACCTGCTCGAACGCTGGCGCAGGGACAGTGTGTCGGACCACCCCGGGGCAACGCCCCGGGGGGTCCTGCGCTCCAGCCCGCCCCTGAGGGCGGGCCTTCAATTCAGACCGTAGTCCGTTCAGCGGATACTGTTCGGGGTGGCGTCGTACTGCTTCAGCACGTACGCTGCCCCTCTCGGCACCTTGTACTGGACGTGAATCTCCAGGTTCTGGATCAGTCCATCGTTGTCGTTCATGCGGATGTAGATTCGGTCACCCTCGTTGAACGTGGTGATGCACGGTCCGGAGGCACAGTCGAGGTCGTCGAAGAAGGTAATCATGGCCGGGCTGTTCGAGGGCACCCGTCCATAGACCATCTCGCTGTCCCCACCGGGGTAGGGCGCCATCTGTGTCTGGTAGAACTGCTGACCGGTCGTATTGGTCCACTGCACCGAGACGACGATCGCCTGTGTGGCGAGCGGCGTGGCGGCATAGGTCGCCTTGATCATCCAGAACCAGTTCGCCTGGTCCGCATCG
>JAKUTA010000098.1 GCA_022447885.1 Candidatus Poseidoniales archaeon
GGGGGGAACCCGTGAAGGGTCGCTGTTCACCAGCGGTGTACGCTCGCTCACTCGTCCCAATCGACATCTGCTCCGGGAATGGACGTGGAGGGCTCCTCCACCGTTTCCGGCTCGCCATCCCAGTCAACGACATTATCCAGGATGTTGCCACCGGAGACCGTTTTGAGTGCCGAATCGAGCTGCTGGGAGTCATTCTCCCCATCAACCTCGTTCTGCGGAGCCTCCTCCTCATCGCTTTCCGCTTCAGGTTCCTCTTCAGAGAAATGGTCGTCCCAGATCTGCAGCGCGGTGCGCAAGGCGAAGTTGGCGAACGCCTCCTTGTTCCTGTAGCGATCACCATGTCCGAATTCTGCTGAGCGCGCCTCGAGTCGGTCCTGCAGTTGCACTCCGACCCATACCAGCCCGACCTCCTTGCCTTCGGTCTCGCCAGTGGGCCCGGCGATTCCGGTGATGGAGATCGCCATGTCCGTCCCCGCTCGCTTGGCAGCACCTATGGCCATCGCTTCTGCGACTTCCTTGCTGACCGCGCCCGCGCTTCCCTCTTCCGGAACGAACAGATCCTCGTCAACCCCCAGTTCATCCTTCTTCGATTCGTCCGAGTATGTGATCCAGCCGCGCTTGAACCAGTTGCTCGCCCCGGAGATGTCGGTGAGGATGGAAGTGAGCAGTCCACCAGTGCATGATTCGGCGGTCGCCAGCCACATTCGCTCCTGCTTCAGGCGGCGAGCGAGTTTGGCGGCGTGGATGGAAGCCTCTTCTGTCACGTCTGCGGCCCGCGGGAGCATGGTTCTTCAGCATTGGGGCGGCGGTTCGGTTACAGGTGGACCCCGCCGGATTTGAACCGCCGCGCGAACGTCCGTGTCGATTCATGAGGCTCAGTTCGCGCTGGGCTCAAACCGCCTCGCCGCTGCTCATGATGAGTGGGCCCGGGCGGATTTGAACCGCCGATATCCGCCTTGTAAGGGCGACGTCATGACCGCTAGACCACGAGCCCGCGTTCTCCCTCAACCCCACTTCAGATTTGAACGGTCGCATCCCGCACCCTTTTGTGTGGTCAGCGTGATTGGCCCCGTATGCAGCAGATGCGTGACCTGCTCGAACGGCTGCTGGCGGCCGGTCTGCCGGTGACTCCGGAGATCAGTGACGCGATGCTCGCCGTCGACATCCAGCACTTCACCGACCACGACCTCATCCCCTTCCTGCACGACCGCCCAGTGGTGTTCCTCGAGACTCCCGCAGGCGGCGTGAAGACCATCTCCGCCCCGCACATGGTGGTCACGCTGCTGCACCACCTTGAGTTGCAGCCGGGACAGGAGGTGCTGCTCCTCGGTGCCAAAGGAGGCTACATCGCCGCTCTGATCAGCCACATCGTCGGTCCCGAGGGAAGGGTCACCGTCGTCGACCCCTCCCGGGAGGTGGTCGAACACGTGCGTCAGCGGTTGAAGGAGCACTGCGACGGCCGCTTCACAATCCGCAAGATGCGCTCGCTCACCTACGCCCCTCCGCACCTTCCTGAACCGCTCAACAGGGTGCTGGTCACCGGTTCGCTGGTCGAGTTGCCGCCCTGGCTCGAGGACAGGGTGTCGGAGGGTGGATTCGTGATCGCCCCTCTCGGACACCGCAACTCACAGCGTCTCGTGAAGCGGGAACGTCAGGATGGGTGGCTTGACACCGACCTCGGAGGAGTCCTGTTCGGACCGGTTGACATAGCCGAAACCGAGCAAGAGCCGACCGGAGCGGCACAACTGGCGAACCTGCTCAACGAAGCGGCGGACATCGGGGGTGAGATCGGCCTGTTCGACGAAGAGACCCAGGAGTCGCTGCGGCAACTGGCCGAGCAACTGCGAGAACTTCCCGATGGACTGCCTCCGGTGGTGTTGACCGGTGATGAGGACGTCTGGGAGGATGAGGGAGGGGTGACGATCGACATCGAGGGCCTCGACTTCGACGATGATCACCCTCTGCTGAGACTTCTGGAGGAGTCGGCTGACTGGCTGCTCCCCCTGTGGCCTGCTCTGGTGGCGTTGTTCGATGCGCGTATGCAGCATCCAGGCGCTCCAGAAGGCGAAGAGGAAGAGGAAGAGGGCCAAGGATTCGGCAGTCACGATGATCTTGTTCCCTGAACGAGTGCGAGGGGTGTCGCCCGCGCGGCTTTTACGGGTCGAGTGAATCGAAGGAATGACCCTCCATGTTCCGGCAGCACGCCGCTCGCCTCACGCACCGAGATGTGCGCCAACGCCGGCGCGCCGTGCGCAAGTTGTTCGAACTGGATGACCCTGCTGCGCTGGTTCACTTCCAGCCCCTGCTCGACTCCGATGATGGATGGACTCATGCGAAAGCCGCTGATGCCTACAGGCGCTGGTTCGGCCCGGAACACGAGAAGCTCGGAGACCGGCTCGTTGAAGACTCCCGTGCCGAGGTTCGTCTGCTGGCTGCCGAGATCCTGCCTCGTCTCGGTGAGGCGGCTCGTGCGCATCTCTCAGCCCTGACGGAATCCCCTGAATCTGATGTACGACTGCAGGCGTACACCGGTCTGGTGGCGATCTCCGGTGACGATCTGCTCCCTGTGCTCGAGCAAGCCGCTGCCGACGAGCATCACAGCGTGCGCAGGTTGGCTGCCCTGCGGGCTCATGCTCTTGGGGATGAACGGGCCAACGAACTGCTATCCAATGCGCTCGAGGATGGTCATCATCGCGTCCGCGGCGCCGCGTTGGAGTCGATTGGCTCACTCACTGACGTGAACTCGTTCAGGGATCTGCTGCTGCTGGTCATCGTTGAGCGTCGACCGCTGCTGAGAGCAGAAGCGGCGAGATTGCTGCTCCCGCTCGATTGGGAGTCAGGCGACCGGGCCATTCTGCTGGATCTGCTGCGCGACCCGGACGGTGAGATGGTGCGGGTCATCACCGCCATGCTGCGCGAGCGCGACTGGCTGGCTGTTTCCGAGGTGGTCGCGGCTGTGAAGGGGAGCCAGGCGACGACTCTGCTCGCACGCCTGCTGCGCGGCGATTCCAGCGAACCCGCGACCTCCCTCAGGACGGAACTCCTCAACGACGGCACCTGCGAGCGCATGCTGCGTCTGCGCCTGCTCGAGCAACTGCATGGTAAACGCTGCACTGCGGGCGAATTGGACGCAGCCGAACAACTTGCTGACAGCGACGATGAATTGCTATCCCAGGCGGCGAACAGCCTGCTGGAAGATGTCGCAGCACGCAGTTGAAGCACGCTCTTTCTAGGCACTTCGGGTCCCCCGGGGATTCCCATTTGTGTTTGAAGGACGTTCAGCGAGAATCAGTGACCATGACAGCGGAGATGGAACAGGCACTCGCCATCACGGGACTCTTCCTGTTGATGGCCGCCTCGACTGGGATGCTTTTCGTGCTGCGGAGACTGATCAGCAGTACCGGTGCCCGGGACACTGTGTTCACCGACGAAGATGAGTACTGGGCATGACCACCGAGCGGCGGTTCGGTCAGTCATTCTCCTGGCGCAACTGCTCCAGCGACACGGAGATCGGCGGCAGGTGGTCTGCCAGCGTGTGGCGGCTCGTCTTGGGTGGGTAGACCTCGTCTGACATCCCCATGGCCAGGACATCCTGCTTGGAGATGGATTCGAGCTCCGATGCGGGCCAGAGTGAGACGGTGATGTCGTCATCATCCAGATAATCCACCACGACCGCGGGCAACCTGCGTAACCCCAGCCGTAATCCCACCTGATGCCGGTGGTGCCCGTCGAGCAGGACACCGCTCTTGCCGTCCACGATCACGGGTTTGGTGTAGCACCCCCACTTGAGCGTCACCTCCAGCAGTTGGACCACCTTCTTCTCGATGACCTGCTCGTGTGGCAGAAGCGAGTCGATCGGCAGCAATTCGACCTGCATGGACACCGCTGGGAGGTCCACCGTCAAATGGGTTGCCGCAGCGGAGCGCGGCCGGCGTACAGGCGAAAGGGGAATGAGTGGCATGCGCGCACGGCGGGCGTGATGGCCGCAGACGAGCGCTTCGCTTCGCTTCCCGCCGGTGCCGCCGCGGACCTTGCTGGTGAGCCGCTGCCGCAGTCTTTCGACGTCTGGTTGGCGGGCCTGCCCGACAGCCTGCTCGAGGTGATGGCGCGGCTGGCGGAAGCGGGGGCAGGGGTCTGGGTCGTCGGTGGCAGCGTGCGCGACGCCTGTGCAGGACTGACCGCCCACGACCACGACCTGGCTACGACGATGCGCCCTGATCAGATGCTGGCGCTGTTCCCACGCGCGCTGCCCACGGGAGTCCGCTTCGGGACGGTTTCTCTGCGGCTTGAAGAGGGCAACGAGCAGTACGAGGCGACCACGCTGCGCACCGATCTCGAATATCGCGATGGACGACGCCCTGAAGAGGTCGATTTCGGCGATTCGCTCGCACAGGACCTGCGTCGACGCGATTTCACGGTAAACGCGATGGCGGTCGACCTCGCCCGGCAGCATCTGCACGACCCGTTCGGCGGACAGGAGGACCTCGAAGCCGGCTGCCTGCGAGCGGTGGGAGATGCTCGTGAGCGCCTTTCCGAGGATGGGCTGCGCATCATGCGCGCCTATCGGTTCATGGACCGCGGCGATGCGGGCCTGTGGCAGCCTGACGAGGCGCTGGCGAGCGCGCTCGTCGAATGCCAGCGCATGCTGACGCTCGTCAGCAGCGAGCGCATCTGGCACGAGTTGCAACTCATCCTGTCCGGCGCCAACGCCGCGGCCATCCTAGACAGGCTCGGTGTTGACGGCGTGCTCGGCCTGCTGCTGCCTGAATGGACCTGCGATGTCGATCTGCAGCACAGGTGCAGCGCAACCGGGTCGGAGGCGGTGGCGGCAAGGCTGGCACTGCTGGCGAGTGCGACGGACCGCGGACGTGTGGAGTCGGCACTGCGTGACCTCACCGCGCCGCGGAAGATGCTCGATGCGGTACAGGAACTCCGGCGTCGGCTCGGCACGCTGCCTCAGGCCACCTCATCAGCACAACTCCGCCTCTATCGAGTCGCTCTGGGTGCGCGCTTGGAGCAACAGCTCCACTGCGAGGCTTCACTCGATGCTGATGCGACTGCCGCAGTACGCGAGGCCCTGACTTCCCTCCCGGCCAACCAGGCCGGAGATCTTCCCTTGATGGATGGGAACAGACTCTTCGAGAGCACTGGATTGGAACCCGGGGAGCGGCTTGGTCGACTGAAGGCCTGGTTGCATCGCATCCAGATAGAACAGGATCTCGCCACCGTCGCCGATGTCGAGTCGGCTCTTGCTGACTTGGATTGGCAGGATGGGCCGTCAGACGACTGGCCGCGGGTCAGTTGGCCTTGATTCCGCCTCACGGCTTCAGGTTGCGGG
>JAKUTA010000099.1 GCA_022447885.1 Candidatus Poseidoniales archaeon
CGACCGGACGCATGCTCTTGAAGGGTCGCAAGCGCAGCCACCGTGTGGAACGGATGACGAAGGTAGGCATTAGTCATTGCCGGCCCCACCTCGATGCTGCTTGTGGCCTCAGCAACAGCGAGAAGCTGAATCCAAACGTCGCGCCACCAAAACGCGTCGGCAAACCCGACCCAAGTCGCCCCACCTACCTCTGCTGACCGTGCCAGCGATACGACATCGCCCGAGGTTGGATTTGCCATATGACCAACCACTCCGACCATCAACTGTCTCCAAGTTCGCGACGCATGACTTGAAACGCGGCGGCAGCACAGTCGATCCCCTCGGAGAGGTCAGCTTGGGTCAGTGCCAGACCGATGGAACTGGGCTCATGGGATTGAACCAGTGCAGCCAAGCGACACCCGATTTCTTCAACGTTGCCGACAAGCATCAACTCACCTAGGCGTCGATCGGTGATAAGACTCCTGGCCCGGCTGTCACTCCCACCACGCAACTCGTCCGCGGCCTGTTGAAGTTCCTCCGCGGAGACACCGAGACGGTCCCTGGCTGCCTGTGGCGCGTTCAGAAGCCCCCAGATCATTTGGGGTCGGCTGTATTCGATTGCCTCATCGCTGAACGCTGCACTCGGATAAAGCGCTACATCGATTGGCCTCCTGGAGCGAGCCCAGCCGATCACCTCACCGAATCGAAAGGGTGGCATGCCAGCGACAAAGACCCCATCAGCGACCTCCGAGGCCAGACGGTTCATTTGTTCGCTGCGCGACCCTACGAACACGGTGAGCCGTGATCCGACAAGGTTCTCGTCAATTGCGTAACTCGGCGGCTGGTACTCATCGCACGCTCTTCGCTGAGCGACCGATCGCACTATCTCTACGAATGAACGGACGCGCGACACCGGATCGACCGCATCAAAACCGAAAGGCTGTAATGACATGTCGCCACCAGCCCCGACTCCTAGCACCATCCGGCCTCCGCTGAACTCGTGGATCGTGAGAGCGGTCGAAGCTGTAAGAGCGGGATGCCGCAGGTACGGGTTCGTTACGCCGGTACACAGCCGTATCCGGTCGGTGACCATCGAGGCGGCGGCAAGTACCGAGAATGGCTCACGGGCTGGACCTTCGTCACCCAACCAGAACTCATCAAGTCCCTGCCTCTCAGAGTCAAGAACGGCTTGCAGTAGTTCGCCAACAGGCCTATCAGGGAGGATCCAGAGGCCGGTTCCAAGCTCAGCCATCACGGAGCACTCGTATGCTGGGGGATATGACCTGGATTCGTACGATTGCGTGGCCGGAAGCAGACGGACAACTCAAAGAGGCCTACGACTGGCAGGCTGCAGCGCTCGGAAGCCCCGCGGAGTTCACCATCCTGGGAAGCCTCTATCCGGCAATTGTCGAAGAGCGCCTGCGTCTCTACCGTGTTGTTGAGCACTGTCCGTCCTCTCTTACACCCGTTGAGCGACAGGCCGCTGCACTGACCACGTCGCTCCTTAACGGTACGGGGCACTGTGCTTCCGGATTGCAACTCAAACTCCGGTCTCTGGGTGTGTCCGAGGACGCTATCCACGCAATCCGGCAAGATCCCACGACTCCAACAACCGGAGAACCCCGGCTTGATTCAATCTGTCGTCACGCTGCAAAACTCACCCTGACACCAAAGGCAATGGCTGAAGACGACTTGGTGTCGCTGCGAACACACGGGCTCTCCGATCTGGACCTTCTAGACCTCAACAACATCGTCTCCTATTACAACTACATCAACAGAGTGGTTATGGGACTTGGGCTCCGATCGGAGATCGCCACGACACACGAGGCAACCAACGCCCTGCCGGGCGACGAGGCAAATCAAACCAGTTGAGGTAGGACCTCGGAAACGAGGATCTCGATGGTTTGCCGAGAGGAAGAACTATCCAGACCGGGCACGATCGAGAGGTCGCTCACCCCCATTGCCGAAAACTGGCCGAGGGAATCAACAAGTTCCGCGACCGACCCGGTCACCGCATTCCAGTCGACCTGGTTCCCGGGGCTCTCTTCCTGTCCGGTCAGGATCCGCACCCGGTGGGCCAAGAACAGGCCTCCTGCGTCGAAGAACTGTTTAGCCATGCCAGCCAACTCAGACGGAGTAGCCCGGGAAGCCTGGTAAGGGAGTCGTCGCTCAATGGCCCGTTTCATTGTCGCCTCGGCACCGGCGAGCCAGACGGGGGGAGCAGAAGGGATTGGTCCTGGCGAATAGGAGGGATCCTCGAGCAACTCGAGCAGGCGGGTAAGCCCATCATCGAACGCAGTGCCGCGCTGTCCGAAGTCGAGGCCACCGGCTTCCATGTCCTGTCGCCAATACCCAGGAGCGACGACGAGCACAAACCCGCCATCGGCCAGTTGGTGAAGACTATTCGCCTGCTTAGCCAACCAAACCGGATCCCGTAGGGGTAGTACCGCTGCTGAGATGCCCACACGAGCACCGGGAACGACTCCGGCCAACCAGGCCAGCGCAGCAATGCCCTCCATTCCACCTGCCCAACGATCAAAGTCCGGATTGGCCAGATAGCCGTCGCCCATCCACAAAGTGTCTAGACCTCCCTGGGTTGCGGCGCAGGCAAGTTCACGGACCTCCTCACGGCTTGAGGCAAACGGCGATATCCCAAGACGCATACCCACGACCTCCGTCAGGGAACCGTCCCTGCCCGGGCTCGACTACCTATCCAATATACGAGTTGTTCGGAGCCCGTTCAGAGTGAACTTCAGGTTTGTTTGTCGGGCTGCCGAGATTTGAACTCGGGACCTTCGGTCCCCCAGATCGATGCACCCCAAACCGCTGACCTGCGCAAACACCCGGAAACCCCCTCTGAACTGCCGTTCTAGTTGATCAACGGTTCGCGTTGTTTCGCGACGTCTCGCGGCCTGACCGCGGCCTGCGGGGAACTCTCACTCGAAGGGCCCCGGCGGCTTCCCGATCGAGACCCTCCGACCAGATGATCTCTGCCTCAGCGGTTGCTCTACCAAGAGCGGAACACCGAAGTTCTTGGTGAACCAGTCGTACGTGGCCCTTGTCAACCGTTGAGTATCGTGGATGCAGATGACAGGAACCGGCAGTAACTCACCTTCCAGGCTTTGAAGTTGACGTGAACCTTGCCTGGGGAGTCTGGTTCGAGCCAACCCAACCAGTTGAGCGGATCTGCGAATTGGCACAACTCGCCGAGTTGCTGGGGGCCGAGGTCTGCCTCATCGCCGACGAGGGAACCGAGAGAGACCTCTACGTCACTCTGACTGCAGTCCTCCTAGCAACCGATTCAATGACCGTCGGACCGGCGATAACCAACCCCTTCTCACGGCATCCCGTCACCACGGCCGCTGCAATCGCCACCCTTAACGAGATGGCTCCGGGTCGGGTCTGGCATGGCCTCGGCGTCGGAGGTAGCCGGGTGCTTGAACCTCTCGGCATGAACCCAGACCGGCCCTACACGGCCCTGAAAAAAGCGTTCATCGAGAATCGCGACCTGCTAGCCGGCTCTTCGGTCGGACCCGCGCATCTACCGTGGCATCGTGGGCACATACCGACAGCGATCGCAGGTCGTGGCCCCCGGGTACAACGGTTGGCGTCTGAGGAGGCCGACTGGGTAATCCTCTCAGCCAAGGCGCTAAAGGAACTCCCGGCAACCGCAAAGAAAATTCGCGCTGCAGGCAACGCTCAGATTGGCTGGTCCGCCTACCTGGCTTATAACAATCAGGAGCGCCACCGGGTACTTCGCCACTTCTCGTATATGGCCGTCGACGCGCCCGCCGATATCCGCAAAGAAATAGGTCTCGACACCCGCGCCGCGTCCCGAGTTAAAGAAGCCATGCTCAAAGGCGACCTCGAAGAGGCAGTGCGACACCTACCGGAGTCACTGGTGGACAGATACGCGGTGACCGGCACGCCAGCCGAGTGCGCCCTGATCATTGCGGAACACCGACCGTACTTCGATCTTTTCTTACTCCCTATGAACGACGAGATGGAATGTGAGGCCCACATTCGATCGTCGGCGGCAATCCTCAACCAAGCATCTTGCGCCGGGGACTAAGCCCCCTCTGCAGCAGCGGGAATAGCATCGTAAGCAGGGAAATCGGGATCGACGATGCTGTGTATCCCCAGGCCCATTGCAACCCGGTTGACGTAGTTCAGGTGGGAACACTGGGAGTTTGCGTCAAGTATCTCGAGGTCAGCGAAGCCTGCTGTACGGAGATCCTCGATGTCTTTCTCGGTGACCGAACCAGGATCGGTGGTGAGCTTGGCCGCGTACCGAACCAAGGCAGCATCGGCCGGTGGGAGGTTGGCTCCCAGCGGATTGGCAGCCAGCGATGCGATTTGATCATCGGAGAAGCCGGTCTGGCGGAGTTTGATTGTGACCTGGCTCATGCAGTGGCCGGTACGATTTAGTGCCGAGGTGACGTAGCTGATCAGGTTGCGCTGATGCGCGGTGAGCCGTGACGGGCATCGCTCCGTGGCTGAATAAAGATCCAGTCTGGCTTGTACCAGCGGAGGGTGAAGACTCCCGGAAGTCGTAACCTCGGTCGGCTCACCAAGAGTCTGGACCTGACGGTCATACTGGTACCGCAAATCGCCTTCCGAGTCGCCATATGGGATTGTCTTGATCCACATGCCTACCTTCCTCTCCGAGGTCAGACGATGACATTCCTGGGATTAGGGGTCTCACTCTCGAACGAGGGCCCCGTTGACGCAACCGTAGCCCTCGCCCGAACGGCCGATGAGTTGGGGTTCGACGAGGTATCGCTCCCCGAGAGCCGCCTCTTCCGCTCAGTCACCACCACAGCTGCCGCGGTGCTGTCGCGTACCAGTCGCATCACCATCCGTGTCGGGATTGCCAATCCAGTCACCCGCCATCCGCTTCTGCTAGCGCTCGAGGCGGCCACACTCGCCGACCTTGGCCCGGGAAGGATCCGGTTCGGGCTCGGAGCGGCTGAGTGGACTATGAAGGACCTGGGTATTGAGCCAACCGGGTGGCGGCCGTACACCAATACCGTTGAGACCCTTAAGGCGATGCGTTCCCTCTTGGCCGGACGACCGCTGGGATTCACTCCGACAACCTTCATTGCCTCACCGGAGGTCCGCCTCGACTGCCCTATCCCCGGAACTGTCCCCATCGACCTTGGCGCGGTGAACGCCCGGATGCTCGAGGCGGCTGGCGCCCATGCTGACGGCGTCCAACTCGGCGCGATTACAAGCGTTGGTTACACCCGCTGGGCGGCCGGACGCGTCAAACGCGGTGCTGCACTCGCCGGCCGGTACCAAGCTGAGGTTCTTCTATCGTCCTATGTCCTGACTTCGGTTGATTCGGACCGCCAGGC